>JACUTN010000092.1 GCA_014859805.1 Candidatus Bathyarchaeota archaeon | reverse complement strand
CAACAGCGTCCATTCTCCGGAGAGATAAGTTAAAGTGAACTTTTCTCAACCTTCAGCATGTTGCCAACTTGTATCAGCTACAAGAGTTCTTAATGGAACAAAGCGCGCGTTTTCCATCAGCGCCAAACAATTATTGATGACTCCTTTCTAGCAAACCAGCTGAAGGCTATTCTAATGCCTTAACAAAGAAATCAGCGATCTTTCTGAAGAGAGTCTTCTGATTTTTAGTTTTCAATATTCCATGTCCCTCGTCTCTGAAAACTAACAGTTCATATTTAATTCCCTCTTTATCCAGCCTTTTCCTCACCTCTTCCACATTTCTAGGTGTAACATTCGGGTCACGAGCTCCTTGAACGATCATAATCTTGCCTTTGATTTGCTGAACGAAGTTTATGGGCGACCTCTCATAGTATCGTTTAGGCACTTGTTTTGGGTTTCCTCCCATCATTTCTTCAGAATACGGGCGTAAATCAGGACGGGTCGTTTTGTAGTCCACAACCAAGTCGGTCATGCCGCAGATGGGAACTGCTGCAGAAACTAATTCTGACGCTTTAGTAATGGCGTACCAGCTTGAGTAGCCGCCGTAGCTTGTTCCAGTAACACCTATTTTCCCTTTCTCCGCTGTTCCCCGCTCCATCAGGGCTTTGATTCCTGCCCATATGTCTTCTTGTTCGTCACTTCCCCAACCGTTAACTCTGATTAAATCTTCATATTCCACGCCGTAACCTGTTGATCCTCGATAGTTTGGGTCGAGAACGTTGAAACCTCTTGAAGTGTAGTATTGAATTTGAGGGTTTATAGCGTCTTCAGAATGAGCGGTGGGTCCGCCATGAACGTAAACAATAGTTTTTTTGCTAGCAGTCTTTGAATGATACAGCCATCCATGAATCATCAGACCATCTTTCGCTTTCCACGAGAAATCTTCTGCAGGAGTAAGATCTTCACGTTTAACGGTTGTTCGTTCCCAAACGTGGATTAGCGTTTGAAAACGAGAGGGTACAACATTGTCGAGGTTAAACTTGACAATTTCATGTGGTTGAGTGGACGAATAATACAAGCCCACCCATTCTGCATCACCTACTGGACCTATTGGTAGGAGTGAACCTTGAATTTTGGTTAGGAACCTTTCTTTCATGGTTGTTAAGTCAATTATGGAAGGTTTCACCGTTGCCTTCTGATACTCCAAAACTACTAAGTGATGGCTGTTAATGGGACTGTGTATTCGTTCAATGTTGCGGTCTGGGTTATCAATCAGCCACGTGATTTCCTCTGTTCCAATGTCGTAAATGCCCAGCGAATAATATTTTTGAGCTTTGCCGTTCTTTGTCTCTGTAATAAATCCGACACGTTGTCCATCAGGCAACCATAGTGCTTCAACCTTTGCTTTAGGTCCAAAATTGAGTATTTCTCGATCTTCTTCCCCTTCGATGTCTACTAGCCAATATTGTTCTCCTTTAGGGTGAAGTTCCTTTCGATTGTAGAGCACGTGAGTTCCCTGTTTGTTAAGCTGAGGGTAGAGCCCTGTAGGTTTTTTCGGTTTTGCTAAAACTATCTTGTCTCTGTTTTCAAGGTTTTGTCTGTAAACCCATGTTGCCTCAATTTCCTTTTTCTTTTCTAAGTCATAATTGGCACCATAAACAAGCCACTTCTTGTTTGGATGCAACGCTCCTCCCCGTAGAAAGAAAGGCGGGTTTTCTTCTGTTAAAGGAATCATTTCTCCGGGCTTATTTATTGCTACTTTGAATAATCGTACTCTTTCGTTTCTGTTTTTATCCTCTCCCACAATAACTGACTTGGAGTCCGGAGCAAAATCTACAATGAATGTTGCCTCTGGCGTTTCCGTTAAGGCAATGGGTCTTCTCGACCCGTCAGTTGGGACGAGAAAGACATCGAGATTAGGATGAACGCTTTTCCAAGTGTAAGCAACATACCTTGAGTTCATTGAAATTTTATAATTGTATATTGCTGGAATGGTTAACAAAGCTTCTAGGAAATCGTTTTCTCTTATATCGTCCGCGGCTATTTTTACTCCTCCTGCCGTTATACTTTGAAATGTGCTCTACTTGTCTTATTTAAGTTATTAATTTCCTATAACTCACGGAGATCTCAAACTTGCCGAATTGAAACCAAAGATGCGGTGACATTTCAAGTAGAGGTTACGCAGAGGATTCAAGTCGCTAGAGATATATCAACCCTGTAAAGCCTTAACTGTTAAATATATTAGGGACTTCACGAAAAGTATGTTCAAAACTTGGGGAATGCTTTGGCGTCTCAACCAGTCATAACGGTTTCAAGCCTAACCAAATATTATGGAGATTTCAAAGCCCTAGACTCGGTTTCCTTCGCAGTCGGCAAGGGCTGGGTGTACGGCTATCTCGGCCCGAACGGAGCAGGAAAAACCACAACCATAAGAACCATGCTTGGTCTCCTAAAACCAGACCAAGGTGAAGTGCAAATAACTGGCATTAACCCAACTGAAAACCCGGTTCAAGCACTTCAAAGCCTAGGATACGCTCCAGAACTGCCAACTCTGCAAGCCTTCTTCACCGGAGAGCAGCTGCTAGACTTCATGGGAAAGATGTTTGGGTTGGCTACACAGGCTAGGAAGGAGAAGATTAAACAACTCCTTGACCTCGTTGGCTTAGAAGAATGGGGAGACAAAAAAATTGGAAAGTATAGTAAAGGAATGGTTCAGAGGCTCTCCTTAGCCCTAGCCCTAGTCAACGATCCCATGGTTCTCATTATGGATGAACCTACGATTGGTATGGACCCAGAAGCCACAGCCCACTTCAGAAACTTGTTCACAACCCTTTCAAAACAAGGAAAAACAGTTTTCATTTCATCCCACCTTCTGGACGAAGTTCAACGAATCTGCACACACGTGGGAATGATCAACAAAGGAAAAATGATCTTCGACGGCCCAATAACGCAAGTGTTAGAAGCCTTCACCCAACAATGGGTCATAGAAGCAGAACTGGAAAAAGTAACAAAAACAATGATCTCATCCCTCAAAAAACTCGACTACGTACAAGACGTGAAGGCGGAGGGAAACAAGCTGAAAATAGAACTGAATGAGAAGAAGGACTTCAGAGGCGATATTTCTTCAGAAATTTTCAAGCGAAAAGGCGTGCTTCTAAGTCTAAATCTACACAAGATTACATTGGAAGACGCTTACCTCCGCGCCCTAAAAGGAGGTCAGTAACATGAACGCCTTCCAAAGAATTGCGACCATCATAGGCTACGAGTTGAGAAGAGCCCTAGCCAAAAAGAAATTCCTTGTTCTGGTGATTTTGGCTTTGGCGCTTCAAGTCGGAATATTTGCTTTGTTTTACTACTTTTTCACTAATCCACCTCCGGGGTTTACAGTCACTGGGCCTCCCCTAGATGAGATCAAAGCTATGATGTGGCTTGTTGGCGTGTTAGGCCCTCAGGGTCTGTTCATCCCCATTATAGCTATCGTTATTGCCGGAGGCTCCATGTCCGAAGAATACGAGCGAGGAACTGCTGACATATTATTATCGAAACCCATTACAAAGATTGAGTATATGACAGGGAAGTTCTTGGGTGGTTTGACGCTCCTGGGTTTTGTGATAGCCCTGACCACGACTCTCGGAGCTACATTAGCCTACGGACTATTCGGTCCTCAGGAGTCTATCCAGTTTGTCCCAGTTATCTACTTTGTACTCCTTTACTCAAATATGCTTTTCTTTTCCATGGCCTTCATGTTCAGCGAAGTCTTCAGGAGAACCACCCTTTCCATACTAGCTGCCGTCGGCATACTTGTGGCCTCCTTATTTATTGGCGGTATTCTTTCCACGATGTACTTCATTAGTGGAGGAGAGCAACTTTACCTAGAAGTTAGTAAGTGGCTTCCGAACTGGAGCGTCTCTAACCTTCCTAGCTTCGTAGCCTCGGAACTCATAACTGCACCGGAGAGCCCCTTCGTATCTATGCCAAGCGGGGACATTCAATTGGCAACCGCCATCATAGCCGTTTACACAATCATCTCTATCCTAATAGCCGCTCTTAAACTTGTGAGGTCAGATGTTACGAAAAGAACCACCTAATGATTCAAAATTGTTCAATTGGTATGTCTAAATCTCTGCTTTTCTCAAGAATTCTCTCGCGCTTTTGAGGGCTATTC
>JACUTN010000091.1 GCA_014859805.1 Candidatus Bathyarchaeota archaeon | reverse complement strand
TCGTTTATGAAGATGTAGCCGTTATACATAACTTCTATTGTATGATTCACTTTTTCTATGCTATAATCAGTGTCTGCGGCCTTAGCACTTTTAGTCATAAAAGTGGGGAAGGAGATAAGAACCAATGTAACGATAATTAAGGCGAACGTTAAGGCTTTTCTCTTCATGTGTTTTCCTCCGTCCATTTTCTGTAGCTTTGGGCTTTCTATTTATTGACAAGCTCATTTATTGCTCTTGTGTTTTTCAGTGTCTGCTTATCATTTTATTGCGTTTAATATTTGTTTCCTTTTCCGAAACAGCTTGCCGCCGTCATCATACTCATGAGTTACGCATTCAAACCTTACCTTCGCCAGCTTATTGACTTCTTCAACATTCTTTGCTACTGCCACGGAGAAATCGTCGTTCTTTTCTCGTAAATAAATACCGAAAACAGAGGCGTCAGCGACGCCTAACCGCGAAGGAGACACTTGCTGAAGCCAAGATTCCTTGGGCTGCAACCAGAGGAAAAGTAACTGTTGACAAAAAAAGCTTAAACGCTTAAAAACAGATAAGTTAAATGGATAAGCCAATGCTAGTTGCGTTGGACACGTGTTCACCGCCTAGCCCTAATTGAAGGACAGAAAGAGAACAAAAAAGAGAGAATAAGAAGAAAATGTCCAAGTTTCAGATAGCGGTTCTAGTGCCTATGCTGTTGCTCACGTTCACAGTTATAATTTACGACTACCGCCTTTTCAACATGAAGGTCTTAGGGATTGAAGTTTGGGGGCATGGACAATACGAAGAGGAATACCTAGAATCTTGGGAGACTGTGGTGAACATAACGAATCATCCACTTAAAGAAAAGATAACGTATTACATGAATAAGAGTATTCAGGGAGAAAAGGAAAACCTCTTTGGAACAAGAGGACAGCGAATTTACATATTTGAACCTGAAATGGAAGCGTTCTTCGGAAGGTATTATGTCTCAACTTGGTGTGGAACGTGCCAAATGGAAATGTCGCCTCATTTTATAGATGGAAACGCTTACTACTATGTCCTAATATATTATAGCCGACTTGAGCCGAGTCTTTTAGAAACCTGTTTAGCCTATGCAGTTTCCATAGCGACTGCGATACTGTGGTTTTTTTATTGGGAATACGTGTCCAAGTTCAAGCCAGAGGCAAGTGGTGAAGTGGTGAGCAAAGAATGAAGTTTAAGAAAATACTTAGGGCAGTTAAATCTGTAGTGTTGAGCATTTTTCACATGGACTTGCAAATAGACGTGGAAGAGGAAGAAAACAAAAAGGAAGCTCAAGCCAACGCTTAATGTGTTGGAGGTGTGTTCATCGTCCAGCCCAGAGTGAAGGGAAGAAAGAAAAAAAGCAAAGAAGAAGAAAAAACAGATTGATGGTGTGGAAATTGTAGCATTGATTTTAGTGTTTCTGGTGTTCAAAATGCAATTAAGGGCGGAATTTCTCAGGAGGAGAGGACAAAAATCAAAAGAGTTGTTATTCCTTTGTTCATAGCTATTGCGCTTGCTATTGTTCGCCATGTTTAAAATAGTAGTTTTCTTCTTTTTTAGGTCCGAAGCTCCGCACACCTTTCTCTTCAAGCTGTTTCCTAAGTTTTTTCGCATATTGCTTTTCTATTTCTCCTCTTTTCTCCATGTAACTGATTATTTCTTCAGCTTGTTCTTCTGTGTCGCATCGCCGAATAAAATCGATTACGTCGGGTGCATAGTGGACGAACCTTTTAGACACTGCTTTTTCTCCGGTTTTCACATCTGTCCTCACAGAGTTTATTGCAACCTTATTTTTGCTGGATTCTAATTCTTCAACAAGGTTGGGCAAGAGTTTTTTGAACGCTTTTTTGTCCAGTTCCATACTGGCACCTTCGATTCCGGCAATGTATCCTTACTTTGATGTATTGAGAATCACGTATTTAACCATTTTTGATCGACTATTAACGCTAGTAGGGGACAAACCTTTTGGTTGGATTTTCTTGAAGTATCTTTTCTAATTTTTGTATCCGAAGGCCAGTGATTGTGTCTCCGTATATTTCACATTTTTCTTTATGATTGGCTTCTTCAGGGCTTCGGACGATTATTTCGGCTTTTTTTGTTTGCAATTCTAAGTAAATGTGAAAGGATGTTTTCTTCAGTCCTTCTTTTGTTACTGTCATCCATTCAGTTCGCATAACCGTGAGGTTGTTTTGTTTTATCACTTCTAGAACGTGGTTTGGTTTGTCAGAGTACACAGTTATATCGATGTCGCTTTCACGATGTATTGTTCCACGCCACACGCTTCCGATTAAAACGGGATTGTACGGCTTTAGAATTCTCATAAGCTCTAGGGCTTGTTTGCGCATCTCAATTAAACGCTCTTTCCTTGTTGCACCTTCTTTTTCTTCTGCTATCCTGTCAAATTCAATTACAACTTCAAGATTCGTTGGAAGAAAGTGGACTCCAAAAGTTTTTGCAGCCTTCAGTTTAGCCTGTTTGTATTCTTTTTCAACTCCAAAATAAAGAAGGTGAGCGGCTTCCCTTGCAACCTTCTTTCTTAGGCTTAGACGGTTGCTGGAACTCAAAAGCTCACCCGTAAAAGTTTAGGCTTCAGCAATAGCTTAACGCTTAGTTATGTTTTCATACAACGCGATTGTTCTTTCAGCTATCTTGTCCCATGTGAAATCGTTTAAGACCCTTTGTCTACCGTTTTTTCCAAGCCATTTCATCTTCTCAGGATTTTCTAAAGCACTGACTATGCCCCAAGCGATGTCTGGTGGATTGCTGGGGTTTACGTGATAGCCGCATTGTTCATCGCCGTATGGGATGACTATCTCCCGCATCCCGCTGACGCCAGCTGCTCCGACAACGACTGGGCGTTCCATGCTCATGGCTTCGAGCACGACTATTCCGAATGGTTCATAGAGGCTGGGGAAAACTGCTACGTCGCATGCGGCGTAATGGAGGATACGTTCTTCTTCTGGAATGAATTCGAAGCGGAATTTCACAGAATTCTCCAGTCTCATGGTTCTAACTAAATTAGCTAGGTAATCTTGCAGGTCGCCTAACCCTACTATGACAAGTTTTGCATTGGGTTTTTTCTGTAGAACATGGGGCATAGCCATTATAAGCCTGTCAACTCCTTTAACACCTACGAGTCTCCCAATGAACAAAATCATTAAGTCTTCATCCTTGATCCCATAAGATTCTCTAAGCTTTCTGGATTGCCCGGTGTTCCCTGTCTCTGGATTGTATTTTTGCTCATCAACACCGTTATAGCACACTTGGATTTTGTCTTTCGGAAAGCCAAGTTTTGTGAGTTCGTCTTTCATAGCGTATGAAACTGTTACAATTAGGTCTGCTGCCCTTCCACCGCGGAGTTCGATGTTGCTTACGACTTCTGAGCCGTTCCCAAGGGTTCTTCCCTTCTCAGTGGAGTGGACGTGAAATGCGAAGGGTAATCCAAGCTCCTTTTTGATGGTGATTCCAGAGATGGTGGAAAGCCAGTCATGCGCAATTACGATGTCGTATTTGAAGTCTTCTTTTCTTATGAGTTCGTTGACGAGTTTTGAAGCGCTTAGATAGTTGTAGACGAGGATTTTAGAGAACAAATTGATGCCTCGCCCCCATTTCTTGATGTCTTCTGCAATAACATCTGGCAGCGAATCTGAAATATCAATGTGTAATGGACGGTGAATCTCTATGCCACGCCAAATCTCTCTGGTTGGAAGGCTGCGAGCGTCATCATTCATTGTAAAAACGGTAACATCATGGTCCATTAAAACAAACTTTCGTGTAATTTCAGCGGCGTAGGTGCCTAAACCACCGACAATTTTTGGTGGATACTCGTATACTAGTACAGCTATTTTCATTGAATTTTCCCGTCTTACTATGTTTTTAAGCTTTGTTAGTAATGAGTCCGCTATTATTTACGTTTTCGGAAGAAAAGAAGGCATTTTCCGTACACGAATTTTTCACTTTTTGCATAAGGCAATAGAAAGTCTGAAAAGTGAATTGTGTATATAATAGTTATGGGATGTGGCGAAAATGAAACTGTCACCTGTTAAGAGACTGGTTCTTGAGACTATGTGGGTGCTTGATGAGCCAGCCAAGGCTGTTAAAATAGCTGAAGAGGTTGGATTAGGTTTCCCTTCTGTTATGATGCACATAATAGGACT
>JACUTN010000090.1 GCA_014859805.1 Candidatus Bathyarchaeota archaeon | reverse complement strand
TAGCTGCCATAACGAGGCAACCGCTACACATCTGCAACATCAGGCAGAACAGGCCACAGCCAGGCTTGAGACCTCAACATTTGGAAGCGGTCTTAACAGCTGCGAAACTATGCAAAGCTGAATTACAGGGTGCAAAACTTGACTCACGTGAACTCTGGTTTAAGCCTAAAAGCGTTGAAGGCGGAAGGGTTGAGGCTGAAATTGGAACTGCTGGAAGCATTCCAATGCTTTTGATGACTGTGCTGCCGATCTGCGCTTTTGCAAAAGCTACCGTGCATCTACACGTATCAAAGGGTGGGACGGATGTTCAGCATTCACCCACCATCAACTATATGCGTTGCGTGTTTTTGCCGACACTAAAGCGTATGGGACTAAACACTGCCTTAACGGTTCATAAATATGGTTATTATCCAAAGGGTATGGGTGAAGTAACATTAGTCGTCGAGCCGTGCAAGTCTCTTCAGCCATTGCGGTTGGACAATTTCGGGAAAATAAGAGCCATAAAGGGAATCTCAGTATGCACATTCCTTGCTGAAAGAAAGGTTGCTGAACGCCAAGCAAAAGCAGCAAACGACTACCTAAAGAAAAAAGGCTACACGGCAGACATCCAAATAATCAACGATAGGTCAAATCCCATGCAGAAGGGCAGCTCCCTTGTTTTATGGGCTGAAACGGACACTGGCGTAATTCTGGGAGCTGACGCAATTGGCGAACTTCGGAAGCCAAGTGAAGCCGTTGGGAGGGAAGCGGCAGAAAAACTCTATGCAGAAATTTCCACTAAGCCTACGGTTGACGTGCATTTGGCTGACATGCTCATTCCATACGTGGCATTGGCGAAAGGTAGATCAGTGTATCTGACGCGGGCAATTTCAGATCATTTGGAAACAAATATTTGGCTCGCCGAAAAGACGTTGGATGTTAAGTTTAATGTGGAAAAAATGGGTGAACTCTACAAAATTGAGAAGGGTGGCTGAAAAAGTCTGTGGAAGCCTTGATTAAGGCGAAGGTTAGAGAAGTATACCCAACAGCCCTAACAAAACTGCTTTTAGACAACGACTTCGAAATAGTTAAAGAAAAAGTGAGGGAAATCATAGAAGTTAAAGCTGTTTAACCTGTCAAAATAGGGTAGAAGTGAAATGGGAAACATAGCCCACAAGAAGATTGTTCAAGGATATTATTTGAAGAGGGCTAGGGATTATGATCGACAGAAAGTTAGGACATGGAAATCTAAGCACGGCTTTGGAGCTGAAATACTTAATGAAGTAATCGACGCTTTAGCATGTTTGGAAAACAAGCCTCTGTTAGAAGTTGGTGTTGGAAGTGGCAGAATCGGTTTTCCCTTGTTGAAGAAGGTTAAACCATGGTTTGTGGGACTCGATTTATCAAGAGAAATGCTAAAACTCGCCAGAACCAGAATGTCTACTTACAAGCAAGATTTCGATCTGATTCTAGGAGACGCTGAACATTTGCCCTTCATAAACGGGGTTTTCAATGCGATTATCTGCATTAGTACAATGCATTACTTCGCGTATCCTGAAAGAAGCTTGAAAGAATTTTTACAGGTACTAAAAGAAAAGGGTGTTTTTGTATACGGTGATGTGACTATGCACGAATTGGACAACAAAGGTTTCCTCGATGCTTTGGAGAGAATGCTTTCGAAAGCACATGCGAAATACTATAAATCATCAGAAATGAAGAAACTGCTGGAAAATCATGGATTTCGCCATTCTAAAGTGAAAGTTATTCCCTACAGAAAATCTTACCTCTCACTAATGAAGGATAAAGGAAAATATTTTAATGTTAAACCCGAAACTCTTCACGAATGCATAAAAGAAGCCACGATGAATGAAAGGAAGCTATATGCTATAAACAGCGATGGATTAACTTTATTTTACACATTAGTCACGACGTTGAAAGAAAACAAACCTTAGTGATTTTATGCCTAAAGAATCCCTGTGTGCTAAAGTTCCCAAAATTCACGGCGAAAAAGCTATCATACTGGCCAACAAGCTGAAAATCGTTAACAGAGAACTGGAAATTCAAAGAGACAAAGATTTCATTTACATTCCACTTGTCCGTCAGCCATCAGAAAACGATTTAAAAGCGTTTAAGAGACAAGTTCCAGATTGTGAAATCTTAACCTATGTTTTTCCAGAAAGGAAGAAGCAAATAACAACATTTGTTGAATTACTTGAGAGCAAGCTTCCCCCACATTTATTGGCTAGCCTGCCGCGTGCAATGGACTTTGTTGGAGACATAGCCATAATTGAGATTCCATCAGAGCTTAACGCACACAAAAATGTCATTGGCGAAGCAGTTCTAAAATCGCATAAAAGCGTGCGGACGGTTCTTGCTAAGGCGGGAGCTGTGAGTGGAACTTATCGGCTGAGAGAGTTCAGTGTGATTGCTGGAGAACCTAAAACAGAAACAGTCCATAAGGAATATGGTTGCCAATATTATGTGGACCTTGCTAAAGCCTACTTTTCTCCGCGTCTTTCACATGAGCATAACAGAGTTGCGTCCCTCGTCAAAGAAGACGAAACGGTTGTAGACTTGTTCGCTGGTGTAGGCCCGTTTTCAATACTGATTGCAAAAACCCATGAAAACGTTAAGGTTCACGCTATAGACGTGAACCCGCAAGCGGTTGAGTTTCTGAAGAAAAATGTTAGGCTTAACAGGGTTGAAGGCAAAGTTCATTCAATTTTGGGAGACGCAAAACGAATCGTTAACCAAAGGCTTTCTGGAGTTGCAGACCGTGTGATTATGAATTTGCCTGAAAAAGCCATAGAATTTGCGGAGACCGCATGTGAAGCACTAAAGCCAACAGGCGGCATAGTGCATTTCTACAGTTTTGTGGACGCTTCAAACACACTTGATGATGTAAAACTCGGTTTCATAGGTGCTGTTGAGAAATCTGGAAGGAAAGTAGAGAAAATTGTGTTTTCAAGGTTTGTTCGCGCCACAGCTCCTTACGAGTGGCAAGCTGTTTTAGACGCAGAAATACATTAAACTTCAACAGTTAAGGTAATCTTCACTTTTTGCTTTGGATCCTTTAGCCTTTCTGCAAGTTTCCTTGACAAATCCCATGCAGCTTTGTCTGCCTTAATTGACAATGTTCGACTGCAAACGTAACTGCTTTTTCTCACAACAATGTCTGTTGGATGAGCCAAAATTAGCCGTCGGCTTCCAAAAGCATTCACTACTTCAACAATTCCTCCAGCTTCAATTAACATGGTCATTTTGGCGTTTTCGTTACACAAATTCCCTTTAAATTCAGGATTCAAATCAGCTACGCCCTTGTTTGCGGATACTGCAATGATGCAGTCGCCTTTCTTTGACAATTCGTTTTCTTTTGTGATTTCAAGTGTTGACTTATGTGTAGCTTGAATGTTCCTGTGTCCGTAGGCAAAGATAATTTCGGTTATTTCCATGCTGTGCATCTCTGGCTATTGCAGAACCAGTTTTAGTATTATTGTGTCGTGTCCTATTCCGAAATAATCTTGCACAAAACCAGTTATGCGGAAATTATGCTTGTAATAGAAAGGAATAGCTGAAGCACATTTATAGTGAACCTCAGCGAGAACTATTCTCGCTCCTTTCCGCTTCAAAGTCTTCAACTCTTTATCCAACAACAGTTTTCCTATACCTTTACCTTGATGTTCCTTGGCAACTGCAATGTCTTCAAGCATCGCCTTCTCACCGTTGCGAACTTCCGCTTGCACATACCCAACAACCTTTCCATTTTCAACTGCTACAAAGGATAAATCCGGGTTTTCTTTTAATTCATCTAGTATATGCTTGCAATATTTTTCCTTAGTTGTAAAGGGATTAGCCAACATAGCAAGCTCAGAAACAATATTTAGATCGCTTCTACGCATTTTGCGAATAACGATTTTGGGCATTAAAATTCCTGCTTTGTTCTATTTTGGGTGTTCTTGTAGGTCTTTGGCGAGGTAGATGGCTGTCTTCCCATCTTGATAAATTTTGTCGTTGTAGCCGCATATTTCAAAGCCGCTTTTGAAGTCTAGCTGTATGGCTGGGACATTATCAGGTGGGACATCAGTCATTAGGACTCTGGCCTTGTTTTCCCTTGCAAAATCTTCCATAGCCTTCAATAAACGCGTCCCTATACCCCTACGCCTATGTTCAACATCAACCAAAACTGTTGTGATTAAAGCACTGTTAT
>JACUTN010000089.1 GCA_014859805.1 Candidatus Bathyarchaeota archaeon | reverse complement strand
CTTCTTGGACGATGTTGTAGGAAAAAATTTTGTCTGTTGTCAGCTGTCCGGTTCTGGCTAGTTCACTGTCTTTTTCCTGCATTTTTGCCAAAACCCTTTCCACGAGAAACTGCGTGAAGGGAGGTGTGTTAATGTTGAAGTTTCTATCCTCAGCCAAGACAATGCGTAGCGAGTCTTGCTCTATGTAAAGGGTTGCTAGAGGTTCACCTGTGACAGTTTTCAGCGGGATGACGTTTTCATCTTTTGCTGGAGGCTGAGGAGGAAGCTCAACCAGTGCCTCTTCTTTTGGTGGCGAAACTTCAGCCGTTACTGGCGTTTTTGCGATTTCTGCACGCTTGAATCCTTTTTCCAACAATATGGAGTCCACTGCTTCAAGCATTAATCGCTGTTCATTAAGTTCAGATTCTAACCCTTCAACTTTTTCCTCAAGTTTTTTCTTGAACGCCACAAATTTCTTTATTTTCTCAGCTTCTTCGGACATAACCTTCACAGTATTATTTTACAAGCTTTTCCCTTATCAAGTCTTTGATGCGCAAAACCGAAATTCAAGCCAATAGTCAGGCAAGCTTTGTTACTACACGTTCTTCAGAATCAAGTTCTGGGTTAAGAATGGGGTTGAGTTTAACTTTCAACTCTTTTTCAAGAAAGTTTTCAAACTCTTGGAAAACAGGGCTATCTGTATTGTTCAGTTTGAAGGCTAGGTTTTTTCCTTCTAGTACTGGGCTTAGGTTGTAGAGAGCCATTTTCTTGGAAAAATCTGGGTTCTCAAGAATTGTTTTGACCAAGGTCTCCGATGGCTCTTCCGAGAGCAGCCAAGCAGTGTAGGATGCTTCAACAACACGGTAAGATAAGCCCTCTCGAACAACACATTTCCTATTTGCGGCTATACTTTTGAAGGATGAAGGATGAATGCTCCTAGCCCAGAGAAAGTTGTGATATCCATTTTCAGTTTCAATCCAATCGTCTTTTTCAGAGGTTTTCCAACCGTGAAACTTACATAAATCTTTAAATCTTGTGAGGATCTCCTGAATCTTAGGCATTTTCATCTTCTCATCACGAACCTTATGTTAGAATCTTCTAGAACAGTATTCTATAATGCAAACCATAAATTTAAACTTATTTGTCTGCTTAGCCCGAAAAAATGTAGAATACCAGTAGCTCCTTTGGAGATTTGTAGGAAAGAAAGGTTTTTCCCGACAAATTTACGGAAAAGCTTTGCAATAAACATTTGATGGTAAAACGGAGAACATTGTACGTTTTTCGACAGCAAGAATAATTAGCACAAAGCATATACCTTCTAGCGAAAGGCGGAAGGCAGTCTTGAAATTCAAAAATAACACTGTTGCTTTAGATGCTACAGACTTGAGAATTTTGGAAGCTTTACAAGAGAATGCTAGGCAGACGTACACAGCTATAGGTAAAAGCTTAGGGATAGCCCATTCAACCGTTTACGACAGAATAAAAAGAATGGAACGGCACGGAATCATTAAGGAATACACAGCCGTAATAGACGCTGAAAGGGCTGGAGCCAAAAACATCATAGCCATAATGACTATTTTTACAGACCCAAAAGAAAGCGACAAGGTTGCAGAAAAACTATGCGAAGCACCACAAATACTAGAAGTTTACACATCCCTTTCCGAAGAACTCTTAATCATAGCAAAAGTCGTCGCAGAAAACCAAGAAAGCCTACATGAATTCATCGCAAGTTCAGTTGCGCCATTACCCGGAGTTTTAAGGATTCGCACGTCAATGATTACAAAAAAGTTTAAGGAAACACGATTTTCAATAGCTAATAACCCTAAACAGTTAACATTTATAAAAGAAAAAAGTAATAAATAGGAGAAAACAAGCGTTGAACGAAAAAATGAATTCAAAAATTCTCAGAACCCTCCCAAGGGAAAAAGCATTTTACTTTTTCACTTCCATTGGAAACTATACAGGTGAAAGTGCAACTTCATTAAAAGAGTTTACAGACAAAATAAACGAAGTAAATGTAAAGTCATTAGAGTTTCACTTTTACCGTGGCGACTTTGAAAAATGGATAGCCGAAGTCTTGGAAGACAAGGAGCTAGCTGAACAGATTGGGACTCTTAGAAAAATGTCTCCAATAGGAGAAAAACTGAAGAATGGACTTCACCGTATTCTGATTGGGAGATACTCTAGATTAAGAAGCACGTTTTAATTTTGATTTTGCTCTTAAAAAAACTGCTATGACCGCAGGTGGCGCATTACGTGCAATGTTGGCCTCTTTATAGTCTGGGATACGATAGTCCTTGACCTCAGGACGCGGATAATAATCCAGTTTACTTGACCCATAAAACGAGGGGTATGAGGGTGTTTTGTGGACAGCTTCACTGATCGTATTGTTTTTATTAATCAGGTAATCAAGTAGAAGAGTGATTGCATGGTCATTATCAGATGCGTCTATCCATCCATTCCAGCTTATCCACGCTTTCGCACCTTTTTCTACAAAAGTTTCTGCAGTCTTAGTATATCCTTGCTTCAACCCGTTACAGCTCATAAAAACAATAACAGTGTCCTCAAATCTACCGCTCATACATTCTTCAACAAATTTAGGAGTTATTGCAAAATACAAGTTCCGATCACCAGTTATGTTGCACAAAGTAAGCTGATCAGCTGAGTATTGTTCGTATTTCCCTGGGATGTGTTTCTCAGAACTACATATCGCAACGAACTCTCCATCTAGGTCCAATGCTGAATGCACCCTCCAAATAATCAGCCTGTAACCCAGGGATGGCAGAGATCTGTACTGGTCCACTGTAGCATTATCTGAGTAGTAGTCAACTTCTGGAAAGCGCTTGTATAACAATTCCTTCGCTGTCTTTACAAAAGTTTGATTTCGGAAACGAGAAGTCTCTGTTAATTGTGAACTATTCAACTGATCTATTATTGCTGCTTTTGGTTGGCTGGGTTGATTAGGATGATAATAGAGGAAAAAGCCTGTTAAAATTAGTATAGCCATAATCGCAATAGCTACATAGATTAGTCGTTTGTTGCGACTAAAATTTTTGCTTTCACCCTGTTTATTCTTTACCTTCATTAACTAAGCTCCAAACAGCTAGTAAACACTATAAAAGAAGAAACTGTTGCCTATTTTCTTTTGCGCCTGATTAGGCATATTGCCACGCCGAATATCGCTAGAAGCATGGTGTAGCAGATTAACGGCGCCTTTGCAAATGATTTGGTCAACGATACTGAGTAGCCTCCAACAGGGGCGTAAGGCGGCCTGACGGTAATTTTCGCGGTTTCTGATTGTGCAGTGCTGTTGCATGCGTCAGTGACTTTCAAGTAAACATAATATGTTACGGTTGACGTTGGCGTAAAGGTCCAGCTGCTTGAAGTTGCGCCTGAGACTGGAGCGTCATCCAGATACCATTGATAACTGTAGGGGAAAGTGCCGCCTGAAACAGAAGAAGTAAACGTTACATATTGACCTAAGTCTATAACTTCGGTTGTTGGACTTATCGAAACAGAAAGCGGAATAGGTGCCGCTTGATAAATAACTGTTGAATCTTTATAAAGCGTCCGCCATTTGTTTGCATTTATATCTACCAAAATTATTTATCTACTAAAAAATGAACGAGAAACTGATTACGAGTTGCTATGTGTAAGCCTATGAAGACTTTCCGAATTTTCCCGTGTGAAGTTAATTTTAAAATTTAAGCGTATAATAAAGCTTCTGCGAATTTATGAAAGTAATAAGTATATGCTTGCTGAGATTCGGTAAAACGAAACTAGAGTTTTTCTGATATTTTGGAAAGGTTAATAAAACGTCGCTGATTTTTACTCTTACGTAGTAATGGTGAGGTGTCAATTATGAAAAGGGGTTTGCTGGTTTTAGGTTTAATCATTTTTTTAATTGGAATAGTCGTTACACCATGGGCGGCTCTTTCTCGGAAAAAAATAGTTCTTTCCACTGAAGTTGTAGGGGAAGTTATTAATGAGTTTGAGGTTTTAGGCAATTTTAGTAAGGGAAACAGGCTAACCTTAACTATTGCACGGGGACTCTATTGGATGGCTTATGATCGTACTGATGAGTTCAACTATTGGCATTGTCCAGTTGATGTTTCAATCGTTGATCCAAAAGATGGTAAAACTAACTTCACGGCTATTTTTGCTCAAACCGGTTCGGAGGCTCTCGGGTTTTTTACAGCTAAGCTAACTTCAAATGATGGAGGTCTGGCTATCGAAGAAGAAAATGTTAT
>JACUTN010000088.1 GCA_014859805.1 Candidatus Bathyarchaeota archaeon | reverse complement strand
GCTGAAGACCACCTAGCCACACATCCCCACGATAATGTTTTGCTTTGCATTTCAGGCGTGAACTCTTATTGGCTTATTAACCAATTGCGAGGCTTGAAAGATGTTGTGGGAATCCATCAGGTCAAATTAATAAAAGATAATCGCAAGCAAAAGATGGAGCTGAGACGATGGATTGCCACAATGGAATTCTTCCTCTTCGGAGACGGAGTAGCCAGCTGCGTTATAGCGAAGGAAGGAGACGGGCTATCCGTTAACAAAGTTGTAAACGTTACAAACTTCAGAGAGAACGATTATTTGGTTGGTTACGCAAGAATCGCAGCCCTAAACGAACCCTTCAAATTCGGCTTCTACTCGCATCTGGGCAAAGAAATTCCAAAACTCGGAGTTGAATACACCGCTCTAGCTTTGAAGAAACTGCTCGGAAAAAACTCTGAACACACAATGGAAAATGCTAAAAAATGGGCAATACACACTGGCAGCAGGAAAATACTCAACCTAATGACTGAACACTACGGAATTTCACATGAAAAACTCAAGGAGTCACACGAAGTGCTCAATGAATACGGCAACCTATCCGGAGCAAGCCTACCCTTCATCCTCGAAAAAATAGTTTCAAAAAACAAATTATCCAAAGGCGACATCATCTTAGTGCTTGGTTATGGCTGGGGATTCTCAGCCTCCGCCAGCCTGTTAGAATTTAAGAAATACTATGGATGAAGCGATGCGTTTAAACCGATAAGAAAATAACTTTTAGGTTCGATGTGATATTTAAGTTAAAACGTGATCGTTAAGGAGCAAAATCCGAATGTCCGATAAAGAAAAAATTAACGAAATTGCCAAAGAGCGGGAACGCTGGGAAAAGACAACACTGCCAAAATGGATAGGACAATCTCCCGAAAGGAAAAGTGAATTCCGAAACCATTCAGGCACGTTGATAAAACGCGTCTACACGCCAGAAGACATCAAAGACCTAGATTACATGCGAGACCTAGGTTTTCCAGGCGAATACCCCTTCACCCGTGGAGTGCATGCAACAATGCACAGAGGCAGACTTTGGACTATGCGACAGTTTTCAGGATACGGCACAGCAGAACAAACAAACCAACGATTCAAATACCTACTAAAGGAAGGTGAAACAGGCTTAAGCATAGCCTTCGACTACCCAAGCATTAGGGGTTACGATTCAGATCATCCATTTTCTAAAGGTGAAGTCGGTATATGCGGAGTAGCAGTTTCCTCACTTAAAGACATGGAAGTTCTGTTTAACGGCATACCCCTCGATAAGGTCACAACATCCATGACAATCAACGGTCCAGCAGCCATGTTACTCGCTATGTATATAGCAGTAGGCAACAAACAAGGAGTACCCATGGAAAAGCTTGGAGGAACAACGCAAAACGATGTGCTTAAGGAGTTTTTCGCCCAGAAACTAATCATATTTCCGCCTAAGCCTTCACTGAAACTTGTAACAGACATAGTAGAATACTGCACAAAACACGTGCCTAGATGGAATCCAATAAGCATAAGCGGATACCATATAAGAGAGGCTGGGGGAAACGCGGTTCAAGAACTAGCTTTCACACTTTATGATGGAATAACGTATGTGGAATCATGCCTTGAAAGAGGAATGAAAGTTGACGAATTTGCCCCCCGATTGTCATTCTTCTTTGCAGCCCACAATGACTTATTTGAAGAAATAGCAAAATTCAGAGCAGCCCGCAGAATATGGGCAAAAACAATGAAGGAACGCTTCCACGCCAAAAACCCAAGGTCCATGTGGATGCGCATGCACGTTCAAACAGCAGGATTCACCCTAACGGCACAGCAACCTCTGAATAACATTACACGCGTTACAATTCAAGCCTTGTCGGCAGTATTAGCTGGAACACAATCGTTGCACACAAACTCCTTCGACGAAGCACTAGCTTTGCCAAGCGAAGAAGCAGTAAGAATAGCCCTAAGAACGCAGCAAATAATCGCTCATGAAAGCGGAGTAGTCAATACCATAGACCCCCTAGCTGGCTCATACTACGTAGAGAACCTAACAAACGAGATGGAGGAGCGCACAATGGAATACTTCCGAAAACTAGACGACATGGGTGGAGCAATCCCAGCCATAGAGAAAGGCTTCTTTCAAAAGGAAATCGCTGACAGTGCCTATGAATATCAGAAGGAAGTAGACGAGAAAAGACGAATCCTAGTTGGAGTAAACGATTATACAACAGAAGAAAAACAGCCAATAAAAGTTCTAAGGGTAGACCCAAAAGTTGAAGAGGAACAAGTTACAAGCCTTCACAAGCTGAAAAGCGAAAGGGACAACAAAAAAGTGAATGAAATGCTTGAAAAACTTCATTATGCAACAGAAAAGGATGAAAATCTCATGCCAATAATAATCGATGCCGTAAAAGCCTACGCAACAATAGGCGAAATCTGCGACGTGCTTCGAAAAATCTACGGAGAATACAAGGAGCTAATCGTAATCTAGAGAGGGAAAAAACGTGCAGAATCAAAGGAAAATTAGAGTTTTAATCGCTAAGCCAGGCCTCGACAGCCACGACAGAGGAGCCAAAATCATAGCCAGAGCATTAAGAGACGCCGGAATGGAAGTAATCTACACTGGTTTAAAGCAGACCCCAGAGCAGATAGTTGAAACAGCCCTCCAAGAAGATGTGGACGTAATAGGATTAAGCATTCTTTCAGGAGCCCACAAAACCCTTTTCCCAATGATAATGGAACTGTTGAAGCAGAAAGGCTTAACAGACGTGCTTGTTGTGGCTGGAGGCATAATTCCAGAAGAAGACGTTCCAGAAATGAAAAAGCTTGGAATAAAAGAAATCTTTGGACCTGGAACACGGACAGATAAAATAGTTCAGTTCGTATTTGAAAATGTTCCGAAAAGAACCTAAAATCTGAAGATGTGCGAACATGCCGAAAATACAGGAAATAGCCAGAGGCGTGCTAGCTGGAGACCGCAGAAGCATAGCGAGAGCAATAACAACAATCGAAAACAACAGTCCCAAAGCACAAGAACTAATCGCCTCAATTTTCCCGCACACCGGAAATGCCCACATAATAGGGTTAACCGGCCCCCCAGGCTCTGGAAAAAGTACACTCATAGACAAAATCATACGCGAGTACAGGCGGAAAGGCAAAACTGTAGGCGTCATAGCCGTGGATCCAACAAGTCCCTTCACGGGCGGCGCATTTCTTGGCGACAGAATCCGAATGCAAGAACTAAGCACAGACCAAGGAGTTTTCATACGTAGCATGGCAACTCGCAACTATCTCGGTGGAATAGCCAAAGCAACAAAAAATGCTGCGAAAGTCTTGGATGCCGCAGGCAAAGACGTAGTCATTGTGGAAACCGTTGGTGCTGGACAATCTGAGGTGGAAATAATCAAAGTGGCACAAACGATAGTTGTTCTTTTTGCACCAGGCTTAGGAGATGAGATACAAGCGATAAAGGCTGGGATCATGGAGATAGCTGACATTTTTGTCGTGAACAAGGCTGACCGTGCAAACGCTGATAAAGCTGTGATGGACATCCAAGCAATGCTACAGCTAAACAATAAAGAAAAAAAGTGGAAGCCACCAGTCCTAAAGACCGCAGCCCTCACGGGCGAAGGCGTCCCCCAACTCATCGAAAGAATAGAAGAGCACAGGCTTTTCTTAGAAAAGAAGTTCGAACGCAAAAGAAGCCGAGAAAAGGCTGAAGCCGAACTGGTGGAAGCCATAAAAGAGAAAGTGGCAAGTTCAATAATAGAAGAATTGAAAAGGGAAGGAAAACTCGAAGAGTTTCTGCAAAAAATTCTTGAAAAGAAAATGGATCCTGCCTCCATCGCTGAGAAACTCTTGAACAGAAAATTCGGAAAGCAAGTTTAGAAGTGATAGAAGCCAATGCCTAAACTAGAACAAGGGCTTGTACAGGTTTACACTGGAAATGGAAAAGGCAAGACTTCAGCTGCTTTTGGACTTGCCCTGAGAGCCATAGGAAGAGGATTAAAGGTCTATGTAGTTCAGTTCATTAAAGGCGGGTTCGACTACGGCGAGCTCTACGTGGTTGATAAACTTCCAAATTTCAAACTGAAAGCTTTTGGCAGAGGCAAATTTGTGACGGAAAAACCGCCAAGTAAAGAAGATGTTAAACTTTCAGAAGAAGCTTTAGCTTTAGCTGAACAAGTAGTCAAAAGCGGTGAATACGACATTGTTATCCTAGACGAGATTAACGTAGCCCTAAATTTGAAACTGGTAAATCTTGACGAAGTTCTGGAATTGATAAAGAACAAACCAAAACATGTTGAACTCATATTAACTGGGCGCTATGCACCTAAGGAGATAATTGAAGCCGCAGATTTAGTTACAGAGATGAAAGA
>JACUTN010000087.1 GCA_014859805.1 Candidatus Bathyarchaeota archaeon | reverse complement strand
AACAGGTATTATGGGGCCTATGCCTCCAGCCTCGAAGATTATGAGCAGGTTAGGCGCGTGCGTTCTTTGGGCAAGCATGGAAGCTATCATTGGGAGGCCTGTTCCAACAAACACTGATTTTTTGTCTTCTAGCATTTTTGAGGCTACGCTTGCCAATAACTCAACAGATGAATACTCAACTTTTTCCTCAGACATGTTTCTTCACCTTTTTGCCCATGGAGCCTTCATGGGAGCCTTCAACATCTCAACATCCTTTAGATAGTTGAGCGTTTTAGTTCCGCCTATCAATTCAAGATATTCCTTGAAATCATCTACGCCATACACATATTTTTCTAAATATTGCTGCACTCCTTCATCCGTTCTGGATAGCTTAAGCCACTCTGCAATGTGCTCTTCATCTGAAAAGTATAAGCCTGGCATTTCACATGGGTGAGATCCAAACGGAACTTCACATACTGCGTCAACTGTGAAGAATGGAATCACGGTTTTCCAAGGTTCAGCCCTAATCTTTTCGTTGTCAATTATTTCCTCTGTTGTTATGATTAGTCTGCGGGCAGCCCTTGCAAGCTCAAAGTCTTCAACCAATATAGCGTCTATTTGGGCGTTTCCATATACATCGCAGCGGTGAACGTGTATCATGGCGACATCGGGGTAACATGCTGGTAGTAAGCATATGGGTTTTCCCGTGAACGAGTCTTTTACGACTTTTGCTGAGCTTCGCTTCAGCGTGTCCGTTCCAAGCATCACGCGGGTTGGGATAAATGGAACTCCCATCATGGCAGCGAGAAATCTCCATTGAAATCCAGCGTTACTTATTTCAGCAACAACTTTGCATTTTCCAGTTTCAACGGCTCTTCTTGACGCTGGTGATAAGCCTCTCAACTCGTGTCCAAAACAGTATGCAACTTCAACTTTGCTTACACATCCCGAGCCTATGAGAACGTCGGCGTCGTGCACGGCTGTCTTCCCAAGTAGGGCTAGGTTACGCTTCCGCTGTCGTATAATTTCATAGATTAGTGCCATGGCGACTCTTACGTGTCCAAATCCTCCAGAGGCTATGACATCTCCGTCGTGGACGAATTTTGAAGTTGCCTCCTTAACGCTCATGGTTTTGTCTTTTAACTCTCTAGACTTGTTTTCAAGAACCCATCTTCTCGCCTCATCGGGGTCATGCCAACCTAATCGTTCTCCCGAACCTTCTTCTAAAACTTCCATCCACTCATTCTCCTAAACTAAACATTAGTTTTACCATTGTATGCGTTTTTAGGTAAAAATCTTTAGGCTTGCTTATGCCTTTTGCTCCAACGCAGGCACGCCTTAACCTTTGAGTATTTTGAAGCGCAAAAAAGCCAGTCTTTTTGATTTCTTGCTAGGCTGGTTTGAAGTAGTATCTTGGCCATTGAGGCCACTGCGAAGTTGTCGGGGAAGCTTCAAAAGCGACGGTGAGGTTCATTCCTATCTTTATCTGTTCTAAGGTTACTTCCTTAATCATACCTGGGATTTTTAGGTCATTTTCGAGTTGGATTATGCCCACAGCGTATGGTGCCATTTGCTGGAATTGTGGAGGTGCCACATAAATGATTGTGTATGTCAACAGTTTTCCTTTGGGTTGGATTTGAATCCATTCAAACTCTTTTGAAAAGCATTTGTCGCACAATGGTCTTGGCGGAAGGTGAATTTTTCCGCATTTTTTGCATTTTCCACCCATGAGTTTTCCTTGGCTTATGTATTTGTAGAATTGCTCTATTGTGAAGGGTGCTTGTTCACTCATTTTATTCCCTCCTGAAAATGTGAACTGTGGCTGTTGCACCTGAACCGCCAACGTTATGGGCTAAAGCTATGTTCGCGTCTTTCACTTGTCTCTTCTCTGCTTGTTCAGTTAATTGCAGATAAATTTCATATGCCTGTGCTGTTCCCGTTGCGCCCACTGGATGCCCCTTAGATTTCAATCCGCCGCTCGTGTTTACTGGAAGCTTCCCGTCAAGTTTTGTTTCGCCACTTTCAACTAGGCGTCCGCCTTCGCCTCGTTTACAGAAGCCTAGATCTTCGTAACCTATTATTTCGGCTATTGTGAAGCAGTCGTGAACTTCAGCGACATCCACGTCTTCAGGTCTTACTCCAGCCATTTCATAGGCTTGTCTTGCAGCGATTTTTGCCGCAATAAGGGACGTTAGGCTTTCGCGTTCATATATGCCTATGCTGTCGCTTGCCTGTCCGCTTCCAATTATTTGGATTGGCATATCTGTGTATTTTTTGGCTATTTCTGGCTTTGTTATTATTACGCAGCTTCCACCATCAGTTATTAACGAACAATCGTAAAGCTTCAAGGGCCAAGCGATAACTCTTGATGATAAGGCTTTTTCAAGTGTCACTTCCTTTTGCATGTGAGCTTTCGGATTTAAAAATCCGTTGTGATGATTTTTCACAGCAACCATCGCTAATTGTTCCTCAGTTGTGCCATACTCATGCATGTGAGCAGTAGCCATCAAAGCGTACAACCCTGGGAATGTTATGCCATGCCACTGTTCAAAGGGAAAGTCTGAAGCCATAGCCAAATATTCAGTAACTTCAGCCGTCGTTCTATGAGTCATTTTTTCCACACCGCCAACCATAACAGTGTCGCACAAGCCTGAAAGCACAGCAAATATTCCAGCTCTTAGCGCTGCTCCAGAAGATGCACATGCAGTTTCAGTTCTTGTAGCGGGGATATGCAACAAGCCTGCCCAGTCGGCTGCTGTTGCGCCTGTATGTCCTTGATGCTCGTAGGATTCTCCCATGTGTCCAAGAAACAACGCTTTTATGTCTTTTTTAGGGTCTAAGTTTGGACAACGGTCAAAAGCTTCTTTCGCTGCTTCTGCAAAAATTTCCCTCGCATACAAACCTTCTAGTTTTCCGAATTTTGATAAGCCAGCAGAAACCATCGAGACGAGAGGTTTACCCTTCAACTTATTTTTCTCCTCTACGTATTAGTGATTTGGAGAGTCAAATAGGCTTCAACAACTATTTAAGTTTCTTCAATAAAGACTCGAAAATTTCACGAAAGTTTTATAGAGTTCTCGCTTTTAACATTAGAACTCCTTAAGTTGAGGGATGAAAATGAGTAATCGTGTTGCTGTAGTTGGAACTGGAATTTCTAGATTTGACAATCCTCGCTTTGAACTACATGAAGAATTGTGCGCTGAAGCTGTAAGGGAAATGCTTGCTGACAACCCAAACATTGACTATCCAAAGGACATAGACGCAGTAATGTACTCTTACTTCAGTGATCACTTGGCAGGCCAACTGTGTTTCCACTGGATAATCCATGACTATCTGGGATTGCTGCCAAAACCAGCGTACCGAGTTGAGTCAGGCGGAGCAACGCCAGTAGATGCTTTAATCAACGCCTTCATGTACATAAAGTCTGGAATATTCAAGAACGTGCTTGTTGTCGGCTTTGAAAAAATGAGCGAGTTGAACACGCCTAAAGTGAACGAGATGATTGCTGCTGCTTCTGACACTGACTGGGACTTTCCAGTTGGAGGCTACTACACTGGATATTACGCGGTTTTAGAGACAAGGCACATGCACTTGTACGGCGAAACGCAAGAAGACCTGGCCAAGATTGCAGTGAAGAATCATAACAATGCAACTTTCAATCCCTATTCTCAGTGGCGTAGCCAACATGGAACAACGTTCATAACAGTTGAAGACGTGTTCAAGTCGAGACTTATTTCTTGGCCTTATCGCGCCTATAACTGTGCAATGATAAGCGATGGAGCTGCGTGCATGCTTTTGTCAAGTGAAGAAACAGCTAAGAAATTCACTGATTCACCAGTTTGGATTACTGGTGTCGGCTTGGGCACGGATACGATGCGACCTGGAGACCGTGTGGACAACCCGATGTACAAGGGTCTTTATCCAGAAGATGAAGCGCTTTATCCAGACGTTTCAACGAAGACTGCTGCGCCCTATCCAGAAATGGCCAATTTCGGGTCTATGCGCACCTCTGGGGACATGGCGTACAAGATGGCTGGAATAGATGATCCGCTTAGACAGCTTGACTTCGCTGAACTGTTCAATCCCTACGACGGCGTGGAGCTTGCTATATACGAGGATCTGAGATTCTGCAAACTCGGTGATGGCAAAAAACTTGTAAGAGAAGGCATTACAGAATGGGGCGGTGAACTTCCATGTCAAATAAGCGGAGCACACACTGCAGCGGGACACCCTGTTGGGGCAACGTCCATTGCGCAGGCAGCGCAGATTTGCTGGCAACTAACCGAACAGACGGCAAACAAGTGGAAAACAAACGCTAGAGCGTTAAGCGGAGCACAAAGGGCACTGCTTCAGGGACACGGAGGAACAGGCTGTCAATCAGGCGTAATAATATT
>JACUTN010000086.1 GCA_014859805.1 Candidatus Bathyarchaeota archaeon | reverse complement strand
ATCTGCGGCAGGGTATGCCCCCAAGAACAACAGTGCCAAGCGAGTTGCACTATGGGAAAAGTAGGTGACCCAATTTCCGTTGGAAGACTGGAACGATTTTTGGCCGACTGGGAAAGAAAACGAGGCTATGAAACTCCGCAAAAACCAGATCCCACTGGCAAGAAAGTGGCAATCGTCGGTGCTGGTCCAGCTGGCTTGACGGCTGCAGCAGACCTTTCCAAACTTGGATATAACGTCGTAGTTTTTGAGGCTTTGCACAAACCTGGCGGTGTTCTCATATATGGGATTCCAGAGTTTCGGTTACCAAAGAAAATTGTTGAAGCCGAAGCCAAGTACATAGAAAAGTTAGGTGTCACACTAAAAACGAATTCGTTGATTGGGAGATTGTACACTATTGGTGAGTTGCTTGAGCGGTTTGACGCGGTTTTCATAGGCACTGGTGCGGGGCTTCCGCGTTTTATGCGTGTACCGGGGCAAAACTTGTGTGGGATTTACTCGGCTAACGAGTTTTTGATTCGTGTTAACTTGATGAAGGCTTATGATTTTCCGAAGTCTGATACACCGATTTTTGTTGGGGAAAAGGTGACTGTTATTGGAGGTGGCAATGTGGCTATGGACTCGGCTAGATGCGCGTTAAGATTGGGAGCAAAAGAGGTTAAGATTGTTTACCGGAGGAGTCGGCAGGAGATGCCTGCTAGGGCTGAAGAGATTGAGAACGCTGAAGAGGAAGGCATAGCCTTTGAGTTTCTCACAAATCCGAAAAAGTTCATAGGCAATGAAAGGGGCTGGGTTAAGGCAATGGAGTGCATAAGGATGCGTTTGGGAGAACCGGACGCAAGTGGGAGGAGAAGACCCATACCCATCGAAGGCTCAGAATTCATAATGGATGTGAACACGGTTATCATTGCTATTGGTGGGACGCCTAACCCAATAATTCAACAGACGACCAAAGGCTTAGAAGTTACAAAACACGGCACAATAGTAGCTGATGAAAACGGAAAAACAAACATCCAAGGCGTCTACGCAGGAGGAGACATAGTGACAGGCGCAGCAACAGTCATATCTGCTATGGGAGCCGGAAAAAAAGCAGCAAAAGCCATACACCAATACTTAACTGAAGATTCAAGAGCTAACGAGTTGACATAACAAAAATCAAGTGCGCACTGAAAGACTTCAAAATCCTAACTAATTTTTCTGGCAAAAATAGTAGTGATAGAACATAACGTTTTAATTTTCGTTATTAATTTACATCAGCTTAGCTAGGACGGTTTAGTGTTGGCTACGTTAAATCTTGACAAGATTTTCAATCCTAAAACCATCGCTGTAATTGGAGCAAGCGACGAAGAAGGTTCCGTTGGATACATTTTAATGAAAAATCTCACAGAGTTCGGATATCACGGTAAGGTTTATCCAGTTAACATTCATAAATCTGAAATTCTCGGCTTTAAAGCCTACCAAACCGTGGACCAGCTTCCAGAAACCGTTGATCTTGCTGTAATTGCCACACCTGCTAAAACTGTCCCCAACGTAGTGAAACAGTGTGGAAAAGCCGGAGTAAAGGGCATAATAATCATTTCGGCTGGTTTCAAAGAAATTGGACTCGAAGGCAAAGCATTAGAGGATGAAATCGTCGAAATAAAAAAGAAATACAATCTGCGAATTGTCGGACCTAATTGTTTAGGCATCATACGTCCAAGTGTCAACCTCAACGCCACATTCACAACCAGAATGCCTAAATCAGGTAACATCGCCTTCATTTCTCAGAGTGGCGCGTTAGGCGCAGCAATTCTTGATTGGGCTATTAATGAAAATGTCGGCTTCAGCAACTTCGTTTCCGTAGGCTCCATGATTGACGTTGACTTTGGAGACCTCATAGATTATTTCGGTACAGACCCAAAAACAAGAAGTATACTGATGTATGTTGAAGGCGTAACTGACGCTAGAGAGTTCATGAGTGCTTCAAGACACTTCGCGAGAACAAAACCAATAATCGTTGTGAAGGCAGGAAAATTCAGCGAAAGCGCAAAGGCTGCTGCTTCGCACACGGGTTCGCTTACAGGCGAAGACATGGTGTATGATGCAGCGTTCAAACGTGCTGGAATAGTGCGTGTAGAAGAAATTGGCGACCTATTCAATAGCGCTGAAGTTCTAGGAATGCAACCGTTGCCAAAGGGTCCAAACCTCGCCATAATCACTAATGCAGGCGGCCCAGGAGTGATGGCTATAGATGCACTTATAGCAAGAGGCGGCAAACTAGCTGAATTAAACCAAAAAACTATGGAAACACTTAGCAATATTTTACCTCATTATTGGAGCAGAGGCAACCCAGTCGATATTTTAGGAGACGCCAAAGCTGACAGATACAAAGCAGTAGTTGAGGCGTGTCTTGAAGACAAAAACGTGGACGGTTTGTTGATAATTTACACTCCTCAAGCGGTGGCAGAGTCTGCTGAAATCGCGAAAAGCCTTGTTGACCTATGCAAAAGCAGGGGTTATCGCAACAAAACGATTTTGACTTCCTTCATGGGCTATGAGCAAGTGCAAGAGGCAAACCGCATCTTTAGTGAAAACAACATCCCAACGTATTCCACTCCGGAACAAGCAGTTAAAACATACCTGTACATGTATCAATATAAACGCAACCTTGAACTGCTTTATGAAACACCTGAAGAACTGCCCGTAGACACTGTTCCACCGAAACGACCGCTCATGGTGATAATGAGAAAGGCTGCCTTGGA
This sequence comes from Candidatus Bathyarchaeota archaeon, assembly GCA_014859805.1. Lineage (GTDB taxonomy): Archaea > Thermoproteota > Bathyarchaeia > Bathyarchaeales > Bathycorpusculaceae > SOJA01. Next base: position 1,687 of record JACUTN010000086.1, on the reverse strand, counting down.
AAACCGTGAAATGTTAACTGAAGCGGAAGCGAAAAAACTTCTAGAAACATACAACATTCCCACAGTCAAGACATTAATTGCAAAAACCGCAGATGACGCAGCTATCTGTGCTTCACAGATAGGTTATCCAATCGTGCTAAAGATTCTCTCACCTCAAATTGTTCATAAAACCGATGCTGGAGGAGTTGTGCTTGACATAAATTCAGAAGCCGAGCTTCGCAAAGCATTCGACCTTATCATACAACGGGCTAAAGAATATAATCCAGACGCAGAAATTCAGGGAGTCACAGTTCAACGTATGCTTAAAAAACGAGGCTGCGAAGTTATTATTGGCGCCAAAACCGACTCGCTTTTTGGTCCAGTAATCCTGTTCGGGATGGGTGGCATCGGCGTTGAGTTTCTCAAAGACATTGCTATTGGAATTCCACCTTTAAATCAAACCCTAGCCCGAAGAATTATGGAAAAGACAAAGGTTTATCAATTATTGAAAGGCTACAGAAACGTGCCACCAGCGAACATTAAGCTTCTGGAAGAAATATTGACGCGGTTTTCCCAAATGCTTGTCGACTTCCCCCAAATAAAAGAGGTTGACATCAACCCGTTGCTCGTAGACGAAAAGAGTGCTTTTGCTCTAGACGCCCGCGTAGCAATTAATGTGGAACGTGTGTTTGAAAAATTTGAACCTCATGAGCATTTAGTGATAAGTCCGTATCCTAAAAAATATGAAGCCTTGTGGAAGCTTAGAGATGGTAGATCAGTGCTTTTGAGGCCTATAAAGCCTGAAGATGAACCATTATGGCTTGAGATGTTCCAGAATTTCTCTGAAGAATCCATACGGTACAGGTTCTTCCAGATAATCAGAGATACACCTCATGAGGTTAGAGTTCGATACTGCAATATTGACTATGACCGAGAAATAGCCATCGTGGCTGAACTAACCGAAGAGAGACGGAGAAAGATCCTCGGAGTTGTAAGACTCATCATTGAACCAAACGGGAAAACTGGAGAGATAGCCTTCATAATCGCTGATCCATGGCAACGCTTAGGCTTAGGAACAAAAATGGTGGATTACATGATTGAGATCTGCAAAGACAGAGGACTTGAAGCAATTTACGGCATAATGCTACCCGACAATCATAGGGCTATAATGCTCATGAAGAAAATGGGATTTAACGTCGAACACTTAGATGAAGGCACAGTGAAGGCAGCCCTTGACCTTAAAGAAGAAGAGTTAGCAGGCAGAAATCGCTGATTTCTTCTTGAATTACAAGAAACTCGAACCAAGGAAATGGGTGAAAGTCAAGGGACGGGAAGACACAAAGGTCGCGGAAAACACAATATCATTAACCATTCAACGATATAAAGAAAAAATCGAGAAACAACTGTATAAATCATGGTTCTAAATCCTTTGCAATCTCTTCCAATTTCTTTCCGAATTGCGTTGCCAAAAGATTGTTTACATTTCCTATTGCTTCTTCAAGTTCAGTGTCAAATGGTATTTCTCCCCAAAATGTTATGCCCCTGTCTTCAACTTGCTGCTGAATAAACTGAGACCCCTTCATCTTCATGTTTTCAATAACACCCATTATGGGAATTCTCAACTCTGAGAGTAAGTTTATCAGTTTTCTAACAGTTTCAAAGGCTAACCGAGAAGGCGTCGTGACCATGAGAAATCTTATTCTCTTAA
>JACUTN010000085.1 GCA_014859805.1 Candidatus Bathyarchaeota archaeon | reverse complement strand
GCGTGAAAAGAGGGTTTCAAATGGGTTACGTCTATCTTTACACTGGAATGGGAGCTGGAAAAACAACAAACGCTTTAGGCTTAGCATTACGTTCTGTCGGACACAAACGCAAAGTTGTTATAATCCAGTTTTTGAAATGGTGGAAGAACACAGGTGAATATAAAATTCGAAAAATGCTCGCGCCTTACTATGAAATACACCAGTTTGGCCGTAAAGGATGGCACGGACTAAGTAATTTAGGTGAAGAAGACAAAGAACTAGCCCATGAAGCCTTAAGATTTGCTGAAAAAATCGTTAAGGAGAAAAAACCGCACCTGCTAGTTCTAGACGAAGTTAATTTGGCTTTACACTGCAAACTTTTAACTGTGAAAGAAGTCTTAGAATTCTTGGACAAAATGCCAGAAAAAACTGACGTTATCTTAACGGGCAGATTTGCCCCAAAAGAACTCGTAGAGCGTGCAGAGTTTGTAAACGAAATCATAGCTATCAAGTATCCCAAGGAAATGGTTACAACGAGAGGAATACAATACTAACCTTAATGAGGGAAAACCGTGAGCGAAGACGAAGCCGTATTCACGCCACTCGATTTTGTCCGTTACGTAGCTGAAAACAGAAAAGCTTCAGTGGACACCATAAAAGTTCCTCAACGCCTTTTGATCACTTATCAGAGGCGTACGTATGAATATGGGAAGAAGCTAATCGATGGCAAGCCCGTTGACTGGTGGATGTATGGCGAAAGCCAACCATTTTGCATCGGACAATTCAAAAATGTGGAAATCGGGCTCGGACGCTTCTGGGTAGGCGCACCAGCGGCTGTTATGACATTGGAAGAACTGATTGCGTGCGGTGCAAAAACAGTTTTTGAAGTTGGTGTGTCTGGAGGTTTGCAGACTTTCCTTCAACCAAGCAACATAATTGTTGTAACAGAGGCAATTCGTGACGAAGGAACCTCTTACCATTACCTTCTACCGAAAGTGAAGGTTGAGTCTTCCCCAAGATTGAGAAGCAAGCTGATTAAGCAGTTAAATGAAAGGAAAATCAAGCATTTCGTTGGTTCTGTCTGGTCTACTGACGGAGTTTATAGAGAAACGCGCAAAAAATTCTTCAAGTTTAGGGACACTGGTGTTTTGGCTGTGAATATGGAAACTTCAGCGATTTTTGCAGTTGCCAAATATAGGAATGTTGAGGCAGCTTCGGCTCAAGTTGTTTCAGACGTTTTAAGCGAAACTGGATGGCTGCAAGCCTTCGGACACCAGCAAGTTAGGGAAAACGCAAGAATTCTTGTAAAAGCTGTCCTAGAGGCTCTATCTGAAACCCCAGAATTCAATAATGTTTGAAAAAGCTTAAAGAAGTTAGTGCTGATTTAGTGTTAATTCTAACGGTGAATCTCTTGATCAAACGTAGTCATCCATATATTCCGAATTCTCTGCCAGAAATCAAGAAAGAAATGATGCGGGAAATAGGTACAGAAAGCATCGATGAATTGTACGCGGATATTCCAGAGAAATATCATTTAAAAAAGCCGTTAAAACTTCCAGAAGCTTTGTCAGAATTTGAGGTTAAGAAGCAAGTCGAAGGTTTGCTTTCAAAAAACAAGACTTGCAATGACATACCAGTGTTTTTAGGTGCAGGTTGCTGGCCTCATTACGTTCCAGCGGTTGTAAAGGAAATCGTTCAACGCAGTGAACTGCTTACTTCTTACACGCCCTATCAACCTGAAATTTCACAGGGTATGCTTCAAGCCCTTTTTGAATATCAAAGTATGATTTGCGAGTTAACAGGTATGGAAGTTGCCAATTGCTCCTTGTATGACTGGGCTTCAGCCTTAGGCGAAGCCTCTCGCACGGCAGCTCGCTTAACAAGGCGAAACGAAATCCTAGTTCCCAAAATTGTTCACCCTGAAAGACTAGCAACATTACAGGTTTACGCTGAACCAGCTGGAATAACAATCAAACAAGTAGCATACAACAAGGAAACTGGGCAAATAAGCCTAGATGATTTCAGGAACAAGATTTCAGACAAAACAGCAGCGGTCTACATTGAAAACCCATCTTATTTAGGCTTTATTGAAACACAAGTTGATCAAATAAGTAGAGAAGCACACGCGCATGGAGCACTTTTCATTGTTGGAGTTGACCCAACTTCCCTCGGAATTTTAAAACCTCCAGGTGATTATGATGCAGATATTGTTGTTGGTGAGGCTCAACCTCTTGGCAACGCAATGAATTTCGGCGGGCCTCTTTTGGGGATTTTTGCTTGTCGTGATGATTTAAGAGTGATTAGGCAAATGCCTGGACGCATAATCGGGATGACTACAACATTGGATGGTAATAGGCAAGGTTTTTGCATGGCTTTACAAACCCGTGAACAACATATTAGGCGTGAAAAAGCAACATCAAACGTGTGCACGAACGAAGCCTTATGCGCTGTAGCATCAGCTGTTTACATGGCTCTGCTTGGACCAGAAGGACTGCGAGAACTCGGTGAGACAATAATGTGCAAGGCAAATTATGCTATTCATTTGCTTTCGAAAATAGATGGGGTTAGAGCTCCAGTTTTCAAATCAACCCATCTTAAGGAATTTACTGTGAGCTTTGACGGAACAGGTTTAAGCGTTAAAGAGGTGAATGAAAAGCTTTTAGAGCGTGGGATTCACGGTGGCAAAGACCTTTCAAATGAGTTTCCAGAGCTAGGCAAAACAGCCCTCTACTGCGTCACTGAAATCCATTCTGAAGAGGAGATCGAACGTTTAACAACAGCTTTAGAGGAGATTTTGGCTAGGAGGTGAAAAGCGTTATGTTTAAGCAGGTAGATTGGAACGAGCGGTTGATTTTCAGTCTTGGAAGAAAAGGACGGAGAGGACACGTTCCTCCGAAAGTCGAAGAAAGAACTAAGCAAATTGTTGGCGATGTGAATCTGCTTATTCCAGAGAACATGCAGCGTAAAAGTCAGCTTAAGCTTCCGGAGCTTTCGGAGGTTGAGGTTGTGAGGCATTTCACACGCTTGTCTCAAATGAATTATGGTGTTGATTCTGGCTTGTATCCGCTTGGAAGCTGCACCATGAAGTATAATCCGAAAATAAACGAGTTGCTTGCGAACCTGCCAGCGATAAACATGTTGCATCCGTATCAGGATGAAGGCACTGTGCAGGGCATATTGGAAATTCTTTGCAAGCTTGAGCGATGGCTTGCTGAGATCACTGGCACTCACGAGGTTTGTTTGCAGCCTGCCGCAGGTGCCCACGGTGAATTCTTGGGCACATTGCTTATGCGTGCTTATCATAAGTTGAAGGGGGAAATTGAAAAGAGAAGAGAAATTATTGTGCCAGATTCTGCTCACGGCACCAATCCTGCAAGTGCGGCTATGGCTGGATTTAACGTTGTGGTTGTTCCATCAGATGAGGATGGCTGCGTGAGTATTGAAGCGTTGAAGGCTGCTGTTTCTAGACGCACAGCGGGTCTAATGCTTACAAATCCTAACACTCTTGGGATTTTTGAGAAAAACATTGAGGAAATAGCCAGAATTGTTCATGAGGCTGGTGGACTGCTCTACTATGATGGGGCGAACTTGAATGCTATACTTGGTAAGGCTAGGCCCGGTGACATGGGGTTCGACATAGTTCACATGAACATTCATAAAACGTTTGGCACTCCTCATGGTGGAGGAGGTCCAGGAGCTGGTCCTGTTGGTGTTTCCGAGGAGTTAGCCAAGTTTTTGCCTGTTCCACGCATAGTTTTCGATGGAGAACGCTATCACCTAGACTATGATAGGCCTCACACTATTGGTAAGATGAGGAGTTTTTATGGGAATGTGGCTGTTTTGTTGAAGGCTTATGCTTACATTTTGAGTTTGGGTTTTGAAGGGTTGAAGGAAGTGGCGGAAGTTTCTGTTTTGAACGCGAACTATTTGGCTAAGAAGCTTGAGGAGATTAAGGGATTGACGCTTCCTTATGGTAGTGAAAAACCGAGGAAGCATGAGTGTGTTTTGAGTGCTAAGCATTTAAAGGGTGATACTGGTGTTTCAGCTTTGAATGTTGCTAAGCGTCTGCTCGATTATGGGTTGCATGCCCCAACGATTTATTTTCCGCTCATCGTTGATGAAGCGTTGATGATTGAGCCTACGGAAACATTTGAGAAAGAAGAGCTTGACCGCTTCGTTGAGGCTATGCGGGAAATATGTGAAGAAGCGTACACAAACCCAGAAGTAGTTTTGAAGGCGCCGCATAACACTGCTGTTTCAAGGCTGGATGAGGTGAAGGCTTCACATCCGAGAACTATGGCTTTAAGTTGGCGAATGTATCGGAAGAAAAATGAGCAGAACTTGTAGCTTAATGTAACAGTTTATATGGCGTATATTTCTTATTTATTGAAAAACAGGTGGACGTGAAAAAGGTTTGACAGAATTAGAGGATAAGGTGCGTGAAGC
>JACUTN010000084.1 GCA_014859805.1 Candidatus Bathyarchaeota archaeon | reverse complement strand
AAGAAAAAGAAATAGGCAAACTAAAGCAAAAAGACATAACCTTCAAAAAGGCCCTAAGGGACTGTGAAAGAAATATTGGAATTTTGTTATCCACAATAAAGGCAGTAGAACTACGAAGTTGCGAAGGCTGGATGCCATAAGCCTGTCACAAATGATTATTAAATCGCAAGATTTAAGTTACACCTTTCTCTTTCTATTTATGGCGAAAAGAATTGCGTAGCGCATATGATATAACCCCCAGCGCCAACTACATCAGAGCTTGGATAGTTATGAGCAAGAAGGCACCTTCAGCCTGGCTTGAGCTCCAAAAAGACTTCTATAGAGAGTGAGTTTGATGGGAAAATCAAAGAAGATTCCATTAGTCAGTGGTTTAATAGGTAGTAAAGCCCACTCGATTCACGGTCAACTCGAGCTAACTTACGTCAACTATAACACCATTCACATTGCTCTTATGCGGAAGGTGTATTCTGGTCTTTCAGATGTCAAATTTTCAATATCAGACACGGACTTACCAGACTTCATAGAAATTTTAAACCAAGCCTATAGAAAAATTGATGCTTATTGGCTTTCAAAAATTTCCCCAAGAAAAGTAAAGACAAAAAAGAAGAATAAAAATAGAAAGAATATAGATTAGGAATAAAGAAAAGGGGAATCGTGCAGATCTGCGCTATTGAGTAACGACGTGAATAAGGACGGCGTCTGGTAGCTAGGGATATCTCGTTTCTAGTTGCATCCTATCGTCAATGTATAAGGCGTTGATTTACAATGTGAATTCTGACTTCATAAGATTAATTTTAATTGACTAAAACACATCTGTCAGGCTCAAGAAGTGATAGTGATGAATGTGAAATATGTAGCATTAGGTATGGCGTTTATATTTATTGGTATTGCAGGCTTACTTTTTTTTCATGAATGACGATTGTTCAGCCAGAACAAGGAACAGTAGAAGCTGGCTCAGCGAAAGCTTTGACTCTCCTTGGGCTTTATATGGGTATGGCTTGTTTGTGTGTTGGAATAGCTGGTGGCTCTCTAATAGGTTACGCCATTTCTTTTAAAGCAGGGTTTTCTCCAGAAGACTTAATGAACGAGTCTTTAGGAATAAAATATTGTCGGTATTGTGGGACAGAAAACAAAAAAGATGCCCACTTCTGTGAGAAATGTGGGAAGAAAATATCTGGCGAATAATTCGCGTGCCCTCATCAAAAAGCTCTCATTGTAAGAGCGAGTTGAGAAATCTACTGAATAAGCGAAACTAGTGAAAATACATGTGAATAATATAGATTGTAACTTCATAGCTTTTTTATGTTCTATACCCTTCTAAAAAAACGGGACGTTATAATGTTGGAAAAAAAGCACAAGGAACGGAACAAATACGCTTGGAAAGTTCTGGTATTGGCTTTGGTGATCGGGCTGTTGGCAGGCGTTGTAGGTGCAGCCGTGACTACTCAGATATTTATTAGGCCAGGTCCGCAGGGTGAACCAGGACCACAAGGTGAACAGGGAACGCAAGGTGAGCAAGGTCCACTAGGACCGCAAGGCATAGCCGGAGTAAACGGAACCGATTCAATTTTGCAAATACTTCAAAATAGAAATAATACGCAGGTCGACATTGGTAGCTATACAACGATGCAGTGGTATAACATTTCTGATTTTGACTCTGCAATGGAAATCACAATCAATGTTCAGCAAAATTCCAGAATCTTTGCGCAATTTTCATGCACACATATATTAGAACCGCCCGCATCAATTTGGGTAAGAATAGTTGTAGACAATCTCTATAACAGTAGCATGTATATATGTTCAACTGGACCACCTGCCAGTGGAATCTACAAAATGTCAGGACACATAGAGTTTCTAACAGATTCGCTGAACGCTGGATGGCACACAATCAACGTTCAGTTCCTGAGAGAAACCGGTTTTCCCAATATACTAGACAGAACTCTTACCGTAATTGAAATCTCACCGTAGTAAGCGCATAAACATTCGAACACCACCGGCGGCTAATGGTAGCTCGGAAAAATTTCAACAGTTGTCAAGCATATTTTCTGCATATCTATTATGCTTTTTTGCCGGTAAACGCGTGCGGGGTTCCCACCCCCCGCACCATGCACAAAAAGTATCAAAAGGCTAAATCTCTAGAATGTATAATATCTTGCACCAATAGGAAGATGTTAAGCTATGAGTGAAGAAGCAAAGTTTGTGGGCAATCAGATTGGCGCTTGCGGTGTCTTTTGTGGTCTCTGTCAAGTCTTTAGACATGAAAAATATAGATGCCTGTTACTTTGCTACAGTAAAAATCCTAGCCTACTGTGAATCAGAATCCTCAGGATGGGGAGCAATAGATTACGGAAGTGCAGATAACAACAACTATCTTAAACTAATGTGGATCCAATACCATGCTGAACCTTCAGGGATTTGGGTATAATGAGAATCTACACCAAAACTCTCAAATTTCCCTTTTTTTATATATTTATTAGGGATGGTAAACATGATTAAACTGCTATCTTATATTTTCATTGGAGTAAGTTTAATTATTCTATGGATGGCATCTTTTAGGTTTACAAAAAAGAAACAAATCCATCTAGCTTTATCAATAACTACTGTTATTTTCATAGGCTCCCTGTGTTTGAACATCTATGCCTATGAACAATGGAAGCAATTTCAGATAGAACAATGGACACAACAATATCCCCATGCAGAATTAGTTTTTGAACCCTATTACAGAACTGCTGAAGCAGGGATCTCTTATTGTGCAGGAGCAATATTGACTATTGCATGGATTAACTACAATACAAAAAAGGGAAAGTATGCCTAAGCCTAATTTTACCATTATGATCTAAAAATTTTTGCTCAAATATTTTTCTCTTTCAAATAGGGATGTATATACAATATTTGTCCACATGGTAATGTTCATTTTGTCCACTTTAACATTAAATCAACTTTCTAGACAGTTGGAAAGAATTGAGAAGAACTGGACTCACCTTTTGGGGAAAAAGAAAGGAACTTGAATCTTTACTAAAAGCCGAGGAAAAAGAAAGTAGTAAGTGAGTTGAAATAGCTGAAAAAACCGAAGGTTTTCTCGGTGAAGCTTCTTTGGTAAAGAAGGTTCGTTCGTGGGTTCAAAGCCGGCCCTCCGCACCGCAAATTTTTGAAAAAAAGGCCGAATTCAACGGCGCGCTATTTGGCTCTAAACATAGGTTTCTATATTGGAATCTATAGGGGGTCTGGAAATTTTTTGCGTGGAAATTCTGTAACAGATCAATCACGGTAGTAAATTTTGGCGGGCCCGAGGGGATTTGAACCCCTGTTCTCCGGCTTTCTCTCGCGGACGCCCGGAGGCTTGCGCATCCCTTTCTTGTGATTCGGCGCCTTAATCCATACTCGGCTACGGGCCCCAAAACAGAATTGTGCGTGGCTGAAATTAATTGTTGTTGTGTATGGTTATGTTTCGATTAGTTCTTCGTTCATCCACCACGCCTTTTTTTTGCCTGATTTTTCTCCAGCGTAATAGTCTATTATGGATTTTCCAAGTTGTTTTTTGGATTCTTTCTGTATTCTTCTCAGTCTGTTCAGTATTAGCCATCTGTTTGTTTTGAGATATTCTGCCAATTCTGGTGTGGTTCCGCCTTTGTAGTGGATGAGATAATCTATTATTTTATGGTCTATTTCATCTATGCAGAAGGCGTGTGGATTTGTTTTTCCGCGTTCGTATGTGAGCAGTTCCAAGTCTGCAAGATATTTCCTTATTTGTGCAAACTCCTTTTCCATTTTGCTAAGTCTTTGCTCCAGCTCCAGAATTTTGTCAGGCTTCGGTGTCTTTTGGAGTTTCTCCATTATTGCATCTCGGATGAAACTGCTTCTTTCTCCTTCTGGAACACGTAAAATCATTTCCTTATAGACTTCTTCTGGTATTTTCACTGACATAGCCCGCAACTTCTCCACGAATCTTCTCACCTTGCCACTCATACTGGCTATCAATTATTTCATATTTAACTTACACAGTTTTCTTTAGGAAATCTTTTAAGGGGAACAACTCAACCTACAATCGAAGCCTATTTGAAGTGACAGATAATGATGAGAAAAACCACGATTTCCCTAATCAAATGTGATGTTGGTTCTTTAGCTGGGCATCATGTTGTCCCAGAACCACTGTTTAATATTGCGGAGAAAAATCTGAAAAAGGCAAAGCAAGAAGGATTAATTAACAATTACCATGTTTTCAATGTTGGAGATGATCTGCAACTTCTTATGGTTCACGGAAGAGGCGAATCAAATCCAGAAATTCACAAGCTTGCTTGGAACACGTTTCAAGAAGCCGCAAAAAAAGCCTTAGAACTAAAGCTCTATGGCGCTGGACAAGACCTTTTGAAAACAGCCTTTAGCGGAAACGTGAGGGGGATGGGTCCGGGAGTGGCTGAAATGGAAATAGA
>JACUTN010000083.1 GCA_014859805.1 Candidatus Bathyarchaeota archaeon | reverse complement strand
TAAAGTCCACACTGGCAACAGTATTATTTCTGCGGAAACTGGTTTCACACCTAACGTCAATTGTAATTTTCGATAAATTTTGTCTATTCCCATCCCAATTCTAGGAAACCCTTCGACTTCACCAGGCAGTTTTGGAATGAACGTGATGTCGTCATCATCGTCTAAGTCTTTCAGTTTTTCTACGCTTTTCGTCATCAATTTGTGAAAGATTATCTTCTTTTTCTCAAGCGATATTATGGCGCCGGTTTGTGCGCTCATGTAGTATGTATCAAATTTTTTCTTCTTGAAAATGAATCTCTTTGTTTCACGTGTTGCTGAAACTCTCCAGATTGGAATGTGTGAGAGCTCTGCATCATAGATTTCTTCTTTCTTGCCGAACAATCCACCTTCAAGCATCGGCCTAACTCTCTTGGAAGCCTCTACTTGAGTGATTCTGATAGGGACTGTTAGAACCTCTCCAATAATGCTCTTGGAAGGCTTGAACCCGAATTTTGATAACCAATAAAGGTTCTCAGCGCTACCTTTGACACGACCTTTTTCCACAATTCTTGTCTTTACAAGCTCATTAAGCGCCTCTTCTACATGTTGAACATCAACTTTCAAGTTCTCTGCAATGGAGTCTGCTGAGACGCCTTGTCTTGCAGAATTGAGAAATAGCCGAATTCGTTCCTCAAGAGGTTTGGATGGAACGGATGGCGCAACCGGCTTTTCTGCGACCTCCTTTTGCTGTAGCAAGTACTTTTCGAAAAACATCTCTGATTCTGGCGACAAACATTGTGGAAGATCTTTCTCATCCAGCGTCAAATGATCAGTCACCAGCCGCCGAACTTTGAAATCTACAACATTATCATAATAGTCAGGGGACAGCATAAGAAACTCGCCTGTTTGAAGGCTTGGCAGTCTTTGGAGAACCATATCAGCTCGCATAGGGTCTATTGATTGTATGATTTTCTGCACCCTAGCGACGTCTTGCTTCGTCATCATGCGACCCAGACACCACGTGTTCACTTGCGCAAGAGCCTTATAATCTATATCAGTCACGTTCTGGGTGGCCGCCACAAGCCCAATCCCATACTTCCTTGCCTGCTTGAAGAGAAGCGCATACGCCTCCTTTGGAGGAGGATTCCTAGGATAAGGCGGAATGTATGGAGCAATTTCATCAACATAAAACAGCAACTGAACATCTTCTGAAGGATTCTTCAACATCCAGCAATAAAGCTCTCTAAGCAGTGTAGCCAAGAAAAATTGTTTGTCGTTTGCGGAGCTGAGCGTATTCATATAAATGATGTTAACCGGTACTTTTCCATCGCTTCGGTCCATAAACATGTCAATGTTTATCTGAACCCCCATCTGAAACATCAGTGAGGGCGTTCCCACAGTAAGAAAACGCAGTTTTCTGGCAATCTCTTGAGGCTCTTTTTTTGTGACAAGATCGTAGAGAACTCCAGTGATTTTTGCCGGGGGCCTTAGAACGATGTCAGCCATGTGGCCCATGTCCTTTATTGTCTGTCCTTCTCGCCACAAATGTTCCAGTATCGTAAACAGGTATGCTTTGGCTCCTTTTCCAGCATCTGAATTCAAGTCGTATCCTAGAAAGCTCGTGAGGGAAGTAGCTGTCATGTCAATAGCCAAGATGGATTCCTCACGTGGAGTGTCTTCTGGAGGAAACTTCAACGGGTTGACGCTGATAGGGATGCCTTTGCTGCTGGCAGGAGTGAATATGGCCACTCTCGCCTTCTCAAAAAACTCTTCTTGAATCGCCAAAGGTGTCCCATGTTTCTCAATTTCTTCTGGATCTCCTTTCAAGGCGAGGGAGGAAATATCACCCTGAGGATCAACTATTATCAAAGGGATATCGTTCCTAACAGCTTCCTCCATCACACATTTACAAAGCACAGTCTTGCCCGATCCGCTGGCTCCAAGAGCCATCAGGTGACGGTGAAAAGCCTTTACAGGTAACTCGACTGGAGATTCATTCACCATTTCTTTACCTAAGAACAGAGACAAATAATTCTCCTCTCACTAGAGTTTACATCTGCTGACTTATTTGTTTCACGCTAAAGTTCCCTATTAGCTTCTTCGATTTCATTAACTTGAAATCTTGAATTACTCACACACACGTTCAATTTTGCTTATCTAACGCAAACGCAAGACCTCCCACAAAACCTTAAAAGAAGCTTGCGTAACTTAATCTTTCAATCTGGAGTTTATAGCGATGGCTAAATCGTTAACTTCAAGTTATAAAAAATTGATGGAAAAAGAAAAGAATCTGTTCATCTTAGGGTCGGCAGGCGCCATCGTTCACTGGGATATGGAAACAAAGATGCCGCCGAGGGCAATTAGACTACGAAGCCTACAGCTTGCCATGCTTAGTCGAATCGAACATAAAATGAGCACAGATCCGGAAATTGGAAAATTATTGAAGGAGACTATGCGACAGCCAGAATACGATAGTCTTGACACCGTTCAAAAGAGAAACCTGTATTTAATAAAGAAACATTATGATGAACAAACTAAGCTTCCCGAGGAACTTGTTGCAGAAACTGCAAAACAAGAAGCCATAACAATTGATGTATGGAAGAAAGCGAAAGCTGCTAAAGACTTTTCTATGTTCAAGCCTGAACTCGAGAAACTCTTTGACTTGAGAAAAAAGGCTGCAGGAATTTTGATGGAAGTGAAAAAGACAGCAACACCATACGATGCACTAGTAGACATTTTTGAACCAAAGATGACAGCAGAATCAATTAGTAAAGTTTTTGCAGAATTAAGAGAAGGACTGATTTCGCTAATAAAGAAATGTGAAGTAGCTCCGAAACAACCAGATATATCCGTTCTAAAACGTCGAGTCCCTATCGACATCCAACGCAAAATTGCTGAATCACTTACTGAGCTAATCGGATATGACATAAAGTCGAAAGAAGCTGGAGGCAGGATTGACGAGACTGAACATCCCTTCACAACAGGATACTACGATGATGTGCGAATCACAACACACTACTACGAAGACAACTTTGCATCGTCCATATTTTCCACACTACATGAAGGAGGCCATGCTATTTACGAACAGAATCTGAATCGAGATTGGATTTTTCAACCAGTTGGGACAGCCTGCTCCTCAGGTTTTCATGAATCACAATCGCGGTTCGTAGAAAACATAGTAGGAAGGTCACGCGAATTCTGGATTTATTTCCTGCCGAAACTGAAAGAACTTACAGGCAACATCCTTTCTGACGGGGACTTAGATGGGTTCGTTCACGCTGTTAATCAAGTTAAGCCATCCAAGATTCGCGTTGAAGCAGACGAAGTCACCTATTGCCTTCACATCATTGTAAGATTCAACCTTGAACGCGATTTATTCGCCAATAAAATAACAGTAGCTGAACTCCCACAAATTTGGAACCAAAGATATAAGGAATATCTCGGTGTAGACATCGAAAACGACTCTGAAGGCGTAATGCAGGACACCCATTGGGCTGGCGGCTTATTTGGCTATTTCCCAAGCTATGCATTAGGCAACATTTTCAGCGGGCAAATACTGGCTACTATGGAAAAAGACGTGCCAGACTGGAAAAACCAAATTTCAAGCGGCAACTTCCAAGACGTAAAGCAATGGCTAACCAAAAACGTCCATCATTATGGAAACCTCCACGACCCAGCAGACTTGATTAAAAGGATCACCGGAGAAGAAGTAAGCGTCAAACCGTACTTCAATTATCTATACAGAAAATATTCGAAGCTTTATGGTTTCTAGCCATTCTCCTTTTTTTCTGAACCCTTTAAACTCTCCCAAACCATTAGAACTATCTTCATAAGAAAACCAGCAATTGCAAGGTATACTCCGGTCCAACCAATCAATGCATCATAATAATTGGAACCATACAGAAAAAAAACTACACCTACAATCACCATACATAAGCAAATCAAATCCTTCCAAGACATTTTGCCAACCTCACGGTTTCAATTTTAAACCTTTGAAACCTCGGGATATATAGACTTTACCTAGAAAACAATAACCTATTTTCATTCGACACAAAAGTTTATCACAACTACCCAAAACACACTGCAATGATCACAGATTCATATTTCAAACAAATACACATGTCGGAAAACCACCAACAAAGACCGATAAACACGAACAAAAACCAATAAAGTGTAGGAATAAAGCCTTAGTTCATTCCTTGTACAATGAAGAATAGATTTTAGTCGATAAGATTTGCCTGTAAGATCCACTTTCCTTTGTCATACCCGACACATTTATATACAACCTTTTCTCAGAGTATTCCTGAAGGCAGATTTAAATGTCGGAAAGTAATATAAGGAAGCCAGAAACCAGAGAGGAATTCACAAAGGTGTTAATGGAAACCGCGGAAAAGGAGGCAAAAGCTCGGAGTCTCTTGAAAGGCAGGCCGACAAAGCCTACAATTTCCGGTACGGCTAAATTGCTGAACATACATAGGGATAC
>JACUTN010000082.1 GCA_014859805.1 Candidatus Bathyarchaeota archaeon | reverse complement strand
CCCGCAACTGTTATGATTATGGATAAGAGGAAAAATGCTGCAATTGTTAGAATTCTTTTGATTTTTGTGGGAGCATTTCTCCAAAAGTTATATGCCAACCATAGGACCTCTTTAGTTCCGTGATCTTGGAGTTATTTTCAAAGCTCGGAAACCTCTTGCAACTGGGTTTAGCATTTCCGTGATATTAACTTTTTTCAAGATTTCTTTTTTGTCTTCTGCATAACCTCTGATGTCGTGCTCCGCCGCTATAAGCGAGTGAAGATATATTCTTTTTTCAGCTGGTCTGGGTTGGCATTTTAAGGGCAAACCAAGCAGAACTGTTTGGTTCTCTTTCAGGGCTTTATCACACGTATATAGTATCGCATGCGCTCCCGCTGTTAACTCTGCAATCCTCACCGGAACGCTTTCTTTGCCAATGGCCAAAACTTCAACTCCATATCTTTGCCTAACTTCACCAGCAATCTTCCGAAGCCTAGGCAAAATTTTTAGAAGGTGACGTCTTCCTTTGCTTGAAACCCTTATGTTAGAGAACTGAATTGGAGACAGCTGCTCAAGCGGACGAGCACCCAAAGACATGTCGAGATGAACAACATCCGCCTTTACTTTTCCAAGAAGTTGTCTACAAAGCTCTGCTTCATGCACTATGACTTCATACCCTTTTGTTGCATCTGCAAAAATGGGTTCAGCTAAACAAGCGCTGAACTCTCTGTAAGGCGAGTTGACCAATACAGCTGCAGCTGCAACAATCGACTGGGGCTCAAATTTTTGGTCTAGTATGGCGGCGGATGAATCTGCTGCGATAACTTTCAAACGGTTCACCTTGTCTAATTAGGGAACAACATAATTTATGTTTACTGCTTCAGCACGCTGTTTGTATTAGATGCATTCCTAAAATGAATAATTCTGAGCTTTTAGCTCGGCTTGCCTTCGGTTTCACTATTCTGACAATCTCAAAATGTTGTTTCAATTCTTCGACAAAATCGTTAAGCATGCCTCCTTCGAAAACTTTTACGAAAAAATTTCCGGAAGGCTTGAGTGTTTTTAATGCTATTTTTAGTGCTTGTTGGGCTAGGTCTATTTGGCGGGCATGGTCCACCTCCCATATTCCAGATATGTTTGGCGAGGCATCCGAAATTACAGCGTCAGCCTTTCTTGGAAGGAACCCCAATATTTGCTCAAGCGTGTCTTCTTCTGTTATGTCACCTACTATCGTTCGAACATTAGGCTCCGAGAAAGGTTCAATAGATTTTAGGTCAACGCCTAGAACAAAACCTTTGGTTCCCACAATTTTTCTTGCTGCTTGAACCCAACCGCCTGGTGCCGCACCTAAATCAATGACGATGTTACCGTTTTCTATAAAATGATATTTCTTCACGGCTTGAAACAGTTTGTAAGTTGCTCTAGAACGGTATTTCTCTTCTTTCGCCTTTTTGTAGTAATGATCTTTTTTCCGCTCTCGTACCCATGCTTTGGGCAAAACTAGCTGTCACCTAATTCGCTGGATTCGTTTTCGGTTAGAAATAGAAGCCATTCTGTCAGTTTTTCGCAGTTTTGCGGTGAAATATCGCTTGCCGAGCCACATCTTGAGCTTTCCGGGCACATTAAACATGGGCAGTCTGATATAGAATCTATTGATGCTGGGAGCCTTTTTGGATAAAGCCTATAGGTCCATCTTCCGTTGCAGAGTTCCTTTTCTCTGCGGATTAGTCCCTTGTCCTCCAGCTTTAGAGCTATTCTTGAGCCTTCTCTACTGCTCCCCCCCAGTTTTCGCCATAGCTCCGACTGCAACACACCTTGACAACCGTTGTTTATTATGAATTGCAAGGCTTTTTGTTCAAATTCATTGCGTTTCGGCATTTCCATCAGTTCCAAGCTTTCCACGTTAATATATATGTGCTTACGAATAAAAATGTGTATGTTGAAGGGTAGCAAAAATGAAGGGCAAAAAGACCAGTGAATCCTACTGTCTAGGAATCGAATCAACAGCGGATGACTTTGGCGTCGGAATATCAACATTTAACGGAAAAATACTGGCAAACATTATAAGCGCCTACATTCCGCCAGAAGGAGGAATACATCCACGAGAGGCGGCGAGACACCACGCAAAAGTGGGAAATAAAGTTCTAGAAGAAGCCTTCCAAAAAGCAGGAATAAAACCAAGGGATTTGTCTATCATATCGTTCTCTCAAGGTCCAGGTCTCGGTCCATGTCTCCGCACGGGCGCAACTGTGGCGAGAGCCCTAGCTTCTTATCTGGATATCCCCCTCGTGGGGGTTAACCACTGTGTTGCGCACATAGAAATAGGAAAACTTAAAACAGGGGCTGAGGACCCGGTTACGCTCTATGTTTCTGGGGGAAACACCATAGTTTCAGCGTTTGATTCTGGTCGTTACAGGGTTTTCGGCGAGACTTTAGATGTTGCCCTTGGAAACTGTTTAGATGTTTTTGCGAGAGAGGCTGGACTGCATCAAAGGGTCGGTGAGCCTTTTGGGGCTGTTGTTGAGAAACTTGCTGCCAATGGAAAGAAGCTGATCCATCTGCCTTACACGGTTAAGGGTATGGACATGTCCTTCAGCGGCTTATTGACTGCCGTTATTAACCTACTCAAAAAGGGAGAGTACAAGCTTGAGGACTTATGCTACAGTCTTCAAGAAACAGCGTTCTCCATGGTTACTGAGGTTACTGAACGGGCTTTGGCACACACGGAGAAAAAAGAAGTGTTGTTGACTGGTGGAGTGGCAGCCAATAAAAGACTGCAGTTAATGATTAAGGCTATAGCTGAAGAGCACGACGCTGACTTTTCTGTTATGCCAAGGGAATTTGCAGTTGATAATGGAGCCATGATTGCATGGACAGGCATATTAGCCTACAAGCATGGTGTTGTTACACCGATAGAGAAAAGCTTTGTAAAGTTGAGGTGGCGGCTTGACGAGGTTGAAGTCCCTTGGGTGGAATGAAACAGCCACTTTTGGTTAAGAAGGGTGCAGAAGCTAGTTTGTATCTTGCAGATTGGCACGGTAGAAAGGTGATTATGAAAAAGCGTTTGCCAAAGAAATATCGGTTGTCAGAACTAGATGAACAGATTAAAACCTATAGAACAACTCATGAACCGCAATTAATCCATAAAGCCAAGAAAACTGGAGTACCCACACCCGCAATATTTTTGGTTGACGTTAAAAACGCCACAATCATAATGGAGTTTGTAGAAGGGAAACAAGTAAAAAAGTTGTTGAGCGAAGTTTCTAAAAGCGAAAGACAGCGTTTATGCTTTAGAATCGGAGAATTAATAGGTAGACTTCATAAAAACGGAATAATTCACGGCGATTTAACAACATCAAACATGATTCTCAATTCTGAAGGAAAAATTTTCTTCGTGGATTTCGGACTCGGCGAAAAATCAAAAGAACTTGAAGCCAGAGGAGTGGATTTGCACCTCATGAAGAGGGCTCTCCAAAGCACACATTTCCGATTCGCAAAAGAGTGTTTTGACACCGTGATTGAGGGCTATTCCAAGGTGTTAGGCTCTGAAACTGCGAAAAACGTTTTAGATAAAATTAAGCAGATAGAGAAGAGAGGACGTTATATTGCTGAAAGAAAAGGTGACTGACAAATGATAAAAACTGTTTGGAGCATAACTTTTCATGTTTCACATCTGGAAAAAGCGGCGAAATTCTATGAAGAAACATTGGGCCTAGAAAAGAAGTATGAATACTCAAGTTATGTTGGCTTTGAAGGTGGTGGAGTGGAAATCGGGCTGGCACCAAAAATCACAGAAGGACAAAAAGTAAGTCCAGTATCGCCTTCCGTGGAGTTTCTTGTAGATGACGTAGAAAAGGTCTACATGGAACTGAAGAATAAAGGGGTACAGTTCATCAAAGAACTGCACGAAGAACCTTGGGGCGGAAAACAAGCAACCTTCACAGACCCAGATGGTAACATCCTAGGAATAACGCAGATAAACTGGAAAAAGTACTTCACCGTGTCAGCTGAAGGCGCTGACAGAAAGTCGTGAGGCAAAATGAATTTTCAACTGAAAGGAAAAGCCATATTTTTCGCAACAGACAACATCCACAAGTTTAACGAAGCCCGCAAAGTCTTGGCTGAGTACAAAATAGCAGTAGGCATGCTTAGAGCCAAAGCCCTAGAGATCCAAAGCGACAACCTAGAAGAAATCGCAAAAACAAGTGTTGTGGACGCATTTAAGCGATGCAATCTGCCCTTGATAGTGGAAGACGCAGGATTGTTCATAGATGCGTTAAACGGATTCCCAGGACCATACGCCGCTTACGCTTATAAAACCGTGGGCAACAAGGGGTTACTGAAACTTATGGAAAACGTTGAAAACAGAAAGGCTAGATTCCATTCAGTAATAGCATACTATTCAGCAGAGTTAAAGTCGCCAATATGTTTCAAAGGAGAAGCTCTCGGGGAAATAATAAAAGAGGAAAGAAGAGGAAAACGTGAATCAGGGTTTGGTTTTGACCCTATATTCAAACCAGTAAAGAGCAACAAAACATTTGCAGAAATGACCATCATGGAGAAAAACAAGTATTCTCATAGGGCTAAAGCTTTAAGAA
>JACUTN010000081.1 GCA_014859805.1 Candidatus Bathyarchaeota archaeon | reverse complement strand
CTGCCGCTCCCCACGACGGCTTAACTAACGTGTACATGCATGCACCTGTTATCGCTGTGCCTGCGCCTAAGGCGATGTACCACCATTTGGGTTTGAAGAACACGTACGAGCCCAACCCCACCACGAAGGTGTCGAAGGCAACTATGGTCACGAATGTGGCTTCCCAAGACATCTGCGGAACCATCACCAATGGATGAACAGCAACATCAGCATAGTTAGACAAGAAGAAAACCGTTAATGCCAAAGCTGGAAAAGTCACTGCAAACGTGAAAACTTTTGCGTAATTCATCAGTTTCTTCATTACACCAAGATACACATTGACCGCAACTATGTTCGCCAAAGCCACGACTAAGTATAGGAGGCTGTACCAGAAACGCATGTAATCACCGAAAAAAGCCATGAACTCTCTGCTTACAAGGAGTTGCCCAAAGCCAGTCAAAGCTGCCAGCTGATACACGTATGGTAGTTGCCATGGAAAATGCCTATCCAACAGGCACGTTAGCAGACTTACCGCTAAGAAAAGGTCGATGCCTAGCAATGCGAAGAACTCTGGTTGTAATGGGGCGGACATTTTGGTACCCGCATCCGAATGTCTGATTTCTTTTTATTTAAGTCGTATGAATTCGGAATCAAAATCCGAATTCTGGATTAAACTAAACCATTTAAAGGAAAATAAATCTTCTGTAGTAATACACCCTACAGACAGCCTCATGCCAAGCCCAAAGCAGACTATTTCTTTGGAAGAGCTATAGTTGAAATTCCAAAACGTTTACGAATTTCTTTAGCCAACGTTTCAGCGTGACCAGCGCGGAAATTATCTGTAATCACGAGTTCAGGCTTTGAACGTCTAACATACATGATTAAACCGTCAAAGTCAGAGTGATCGCTTAAGGCGACTACATATTTTTTTTCTGAAATCTTACGGCAGGGAGAATTAAACTCCCAACCACTCACATAAACGCGGAAACTGCCTAAGCCAACCTTGCCTCCAGAAGCCATATGATAAAAAGCTATGCACGATGAATTCCTTTCTAACAGCTCTTTTGCTTCCCTTTCCCTAGACAGCATCAAACGTCCAAAACGCATGCCATGCCTTTCACAAACCTTAGAAACATGAAAAACCCGTTCAGGCACAACAAAAGGAGCCTTCACTCCAGCATTATGCAAAACTTGCATGACTTCTTGAAGTTTGCCATGATAACCAAAAACATAAACCGTGCCATGCTTCAACCCTTCTTCCACCACGGAAACAAGTAAATCCCTCGCATTCCTCCCAAAAGAGCGTTTGCATGAGGGGCTTCCGTAAGTGGCTTCCATAACAAGGACGTCAGCATCCAAAACTGGAGTCTCGTCAATCCTGAAATCTCCAGTAAAAACAATTCTCTTTCCCTCAGTATCTTCAACAAGCACTTGAGCCGCGCCCAAAATGTGGTCAGCTCTGAAAAACGTTATCTGCTCTTCCCCATACTGAAGAGTTTCACCATAATCAAGCGTCTCCACATAACCGCCCATCAGAAAAAGTGGTCCGCGCAAAACGTCAATCAAATCCTTCGTGGCTTTAGTCATCAAAACCTTTTCACATGTTCTTAAGCTCTGTCGCAAACCAAACATGTGATCGGCATGCGCATGCGTAACAACCCTTAACGGCATAGACCCATCAAAAGCATCACAAGCCACGTACTTGCCTAACAGAACCGCGCCCTTAGCAGTTACATCAGCCTTCATGAAAAAGTTGACACCTGTCACAAGGCAAAATCACTGATCAAGGTTGCAATGAACTTTATGCCTTTAATATAACTTTCAATTTTCAAGTTCTCATTCGGCGCATGCGTATTAGCCTCTGGATGACTGCACCCAGCTGAAACAACTGGATAACCTAGAAAATTTCGGAACAGATGCATTGGACCCGAACCTGCGCTAGTGGGATAAATCACAGCCTTCTTACCATAGACTTTCTCAGCGGTTTTTGCAACCAACTTCACAAACGGGTCATTAATCGGTGTTCTCGTCGGCTCAGTAGAACCATGTTTAATTACTTCTAAATCTTCAAACCCGTGCTTTTTCAAATGTCTAACGAGTTTTTGGAAGATTTCAGTGGGATTTTGGTTTGGAACCAATCTGAAGTCAAGTTTTGCACTTGCTTCGTGTGGCAAAACCGTTTTAGATCCTTTGCCCGTATAGCCCGATATAAAACCATTAATAGTGCATGTTGGCTGATACAACAATGCTTTTAGGGCTTTCAATCCAGACTTATTCTGCAAGAATTCCTTTAAACCCAGCTCTTTCTTAAACTCTTCCTCTTCAAAAGGAATATTTTCCAAACATTCAATTTCTTCAGAAGAAGGAGGCAGAACATTATCGTAAAAGCCTTCGATTAAAATGTTTTCTTCCTTATCCTTCAAGAGATTCAATGCCCAAACGAGACGCCAAGCCGCGTTCGGGATTACAGGCGCATTTGCAGAGTGAACGTCTCTGGATGCACAGCTTGCTTTCAGTTCTACCGATAAGACCCCTTTTAATCCCAGATACAGATTCGGTCTACCACGCCTGTCTGTTCCACCAAACTCCCATATGGCTGCATCGGCAGAAAAAAGATCTCTATACTTCTTTATTACAGGTTCAAGATTTGGACTCCCAATTTCTTCTTCTCCTTCAACAAAAAACTTTATGTTTACGGGCACATCGCCTGCGACTTCTAATAACGTTTGAACAGCTTTTAGCCTTGAGACAAAGTTACCTTTGTTGTCCGATGCTCCTCTTCCATAAACTTTTCCATTAATTATTTTGCCACTAAACGGTTCGCACATCCATTTTTCAAGAGGCTCCGGTGGCTGCACATCGTAATGGTCGTAAAATAGAATAGTCCTATCAGATTTTTCTGACCTGATTTCTCCATAAACGACGGGATGTCCTTTTTCTCCTCGAATAATTTTTGTTGAAAACCCTATTTCTTGAAGCATTTTCTCTACAAGTATTGCACATTCTTCTATTCCTTCACCTTTTGCCGAAACACTGGGCTGTTTAACAAGCTTAACAAGGTCTTCAACAAAACTATCGGCATGAGCATCAACATAGTCGTAAACTCCTTCCAGACTCATTTCCATCTCATCCTACACTGTTTTTCTGGTAAGCCAACTAATAAGTTCTCGGGGATTCTCACATTCGATTCGAACCTTTATTGGACCCAAAGGAGACTCCGCTACTTCTTTAGAAAAGGATACGTGACCAGCATAAGCAACCTGCTTGTTTAGGCAGAAGCTAATAGTATTTCCCTTCAGTCCTTCATAGAGAACCACCCTGGCAGCGCTGCGGATGCGTTCCCTACGAAGTAGATTGCAAAGCTTGGTGAGTGCTTCTAATCCTTTGGCTTCGGAAACCAAGAGACTGCTTTTACGTAAGGGTTTTATCTGCACTGGTATGCTGCCGAACATGTTTTCAACAGCCTCCTTTACCTTGTCTTCGGATTCTGTTGGGTTAATCTCAACTTCTACGTAAACATTTACCTCATCCATTTTTCCTCAACCCTTCTCAAAATTTCCCTAGCTTTTTCTTTTACGGCTTCCAATTCTCCTTCATTAACTATTACATATTCAGCCATAGCCATGGCGTTGCCTAGTCCTACTCTTAACTCCCTCATGTCCCTTTCACGGAAGACTTCCCACGATTCTGGATCATCGCTTCTTCGACGACGATAAACTCGACTAAATCTTGTTTCTGGAGACGAATGAACAGCTATGAAGCTGAATTTCGGAAAACTCTCCCTGAACTCTTCAACTTCGCTTAGGCTTCTTATACCATCCACAATAACTTTAGACTTTGCTGTCTTCTCTATTTTTGGGATGCATCTCTTTGCTATGACAGCCTTTCCTTCACTTCGCCTTAGTTCAAGCATTAGTTTTCCAAGATTTTCTGGATTAGGCTCTAGACGTCTTCTTTCAGCTTCCTCTCTTATCACGTCACCCATAACAACGATGTCATAGCCGCGTTCTTTTGCGACTTTAACAACTATGGATTTTCCTGAACCTGGCATACCAGCCAAACATATAACGAGTTTATCGTCCATTTTTAGTCGTCCTTTCTGAGTTTAAAGTGAGACTATATTAGGATTACATTGAAACTTTTAACGCTATTCCTAGGCTTTACACCCGTATTTTGCAGTCATTTTCTTGACAAAATCTTTTATGCTCCGGTCTTCACCGTAAACAAGCAGGCAACCGTCGTTTTGCAGATTGAACGAAAGACATAATTCGTCAGCTAACACTTTTATCCCTTCAATGGGTAACTCGGCGGAAGGTTTAACACGAATCCATTTTTGTTCCCGTGGAACACCAGAAACAAACCTTGTCTCCTTTTCCTGTTCTTCAACGACCTTGCTGCCAGCTTCATTCAACCGTTCAAGCCATTGCTCAACATAGCCTTTTCCAAGCCTTTTCTGTCCCTCAGAAACAAGATAAGACTCTATGCTGAGAAGATACTGCTCCACCTTTCGACTCGTATCTAAACGAGTTGGATCAGCCCCTAAAACGTTGATCAAAGTCTTTGCATGTCTTAAATTGCTTACGATCTCTGCTGGAACAGTTATTCCT
>JACUTN010000001.1 GCA_014859805.1 Candidatus Bathyarchaeota archaeon | reverse complement strand
GACATGAAAGCTGATTACGACATTGAGAAACTCTCAGAGAGAATCAAAAACTTCACCGCTGATAATGCATAGTCTTCAGAAAAGAGAACAAGAATTTAAAAGCAAAAGTTCAGTCCGTGAGATGACAGTCTGATAACGTGACAATAACAAACTTTAGCCATTTTTGATTCCGCTTCACAAACATTCTATACGCTTCATGTGAGTGCTTTTACTCGTGTTTCTAATTGATTTGACTGCTAAAGATTCAGAATTCACAAGCGATTTATCCACTTTAAATGAAAACTTAAAGAAGGTGCATGCAAATGCGAAAGTCAAAGCTCGAGTCGTACATCGATATTCTGGAAGCTCTTGTGAATAAGCCTTTAACCCTTGATCACATAGCATATGAAATCAATATGGAGTGCACGATTCTTAGGCAACATCTAGACTTTCTGATAAAGAACAGTCTCGTGGAAGAAAGGAAATCAGAAAAGAAAACGCCGTATGCTGTTACAGAAAAGGGCATAGCGGTGCTGAGAGCCCTAAGCTTTCAAAAATACTTTGGAAAAATCTCAAACAAAATAAGGGTGATAGACGAAGCGCTAGAAATCATACGTAAACTGGAGAAGAATGAACGAGGGAAAGAAACCTGAATCATATACTACCAGCAAAGTTTAGAATTTGTTAAGAGAGTAACGGCTGACAATTACCTAAGCAAACATAACCAAAATCTTTTAAAAAACGTAAGCTCTACTGAAAGTAGGAGCGGCCGTAGTCTAGTTTGGTTTAGGACATCAGCCTGCCACGCTGACGACCCGGGTTCAAATCCCGGCGGCCGCACCATTTTGAGCAACTACAGATGTTTTGTAACAAGCTAAGAAAATAGCCCCCTATAATTTTCTGCATGAAAATGTATTCGGAGCCAATACAGTATAGTATGTGAGAAACACCAAGTTTTTATGAACAACTAACTTACATACCGTTAATGTCCGACAAAAAAATTTTTTTAACCCGTTATGAGGAACTGGGTTGGGAATACAAGGATGTTAAGCCAAGACAAGCCATTAGAATAAACTCCATAAACGCCAAAGAAGCAGTTGTCACCAAGAGACTGCGGTCATTAGGAATAGAGCTTGAAAAGATTCCCTTCCTAAAAAACGGCTATTGGATTCAAAAATCAAAATTTTCCGTAGGAGCAACATCAGAATACCTTTTAGGCTTGTACTCAGTTCAAGAGGCAGCCGCTCAAATACCTGCAACATTGTTTACAGAATCAAAAGACAAAGTAGTGCTGGACGCTTGTGCGGCTCCAGGAGGAAAAACCGTTCAAATAGCCGATTTAATGCGGAACACAGGCGCGATAATCGCTTTAGACATTAAAAGTCGAAGGTTAACTGCGTTGTCTAACCATTTAGAACGGTGTCGTGTAAGAAATGCAATAGCCTATTACATGGATGCAAGACGAGTGTCAAGGCTGAAAATGAAGTTTGACAGAATCCTTCTGGACGTTCCATGCTCAGGCAATTTCGTAACAGACAAAAACTGGTTCAAAAAAAGAACAACCAAAGACGTGGAGAGAAACGCAAGACTCCAAAGGGAAATACTAACCGAAGCAGCCAAAGTTCTGAAAAATGACGGTGAAATAGTCTACGCAACATGTTCGCTGGAGCCTGAAGAGAACGAACTAAACATTGACTGGGCAATAAGAAGTCTAAAGCTCAAAGTTGAAAAAATCAACTGTCACGGAGAAAAAGCGTTAACAAACGTTTTCGGCAAAAAACTGGACAGTTCAATAGAGCACTGCAGGAGAATTTGGCCTGGACAAACCCAAGGATTCTTCGTCTGTAAACTCAAAAAACGTGGGTGTGCACAATGAAGCAGATAAAAGACTTCGTAAGTCGATTTCAGACAAGGATTAGTTTAGACAAGAATCTGATAGTAAAAAGGCGAGACAGATACTTTCTTCTGAGCGATAGTTTGAAAAGGTTAATCTCAAAAGACTTCTTTTATGCGGGAACGTATCTTGGGAAAGCTAAAAGGGGGAAATTCTTTCCAAGCTTCAACCTCTTGAGAATGATCGCAGAGGAGAAGGCAAACAAGGTAATTGTTGACAAGAAGACGGAATGGCTTTTCATCTGTGGAAGGGACATATTCAAACAAGGAATAATGAAGGTGATGGGTTCAAAAAGGAAAGGTGATTACAC
The DNA here is from genome assembly GCA_014859805.1 of Candidatus Bathyarchaeota archaeon. GTDB lineage: Archaea > Thermoproteota > Bathyarchaeia > Bathyarchaeales > Bathycorpusculaceae > SOJA01. The sequence continues at coordinate 24,084 of JACUTN010000001.1, read as the reverse complement.
ATTAATCCTAAACCAACATGGCGAATGTCTAGGCTTTGGCAAAATACTGCGCAATCTGGACAAAGCAAAGGATGGAGTTGTCATAGAAAATATCTCAGACATAGGAGACTTCTTAAGAAGGGAGAAATGACATTTTAGATTACGCTTGACCTTTTATTGCTTCTATTATGCTTTTGATTTTCACGGTTTTTTGCTCTCTTCTCTTCAAGTTCCGAATCACAACTGATCCTTCTTTCAGTTCTCTTTCTCCCACAATTACTGCATAGTCCTTTTTCCTTCTGTCCGCGTCCTCTAGAGCCTTAGCCACTTTTCGTCCCATAGCCTCAACTTCAACTGGTATACCCGCATCTCTCAGAATCCGCGAAATGTTCAATGCTTCCCCCTTCAACCCTTCATTAACGGGAATCACCACAACCGTTTTTTCCTCCTCAGTTTCTAGAGGAGTTTTTTGTTTCTGCATTGCCAGCATTATCCTATCCAACCCGTGAGCAACACCAACCGCAGGCGTAGGCTCACCTCCGAACATTTCAATAAGCTTGTCGTATCTTCCACCGCCACCCAACGCTATATTAAACTCTGGAACGTAAACCTCGAAAACCATTCCCGTGTAATACTCAAGTCCCCGAGCAAAACCAGCCTCAACAACCATGTTAATTTTCTCTCCACTTTCAGAAACAAGCTCAAGAACCTCCTCAAGGTTTCTCACAGCGTTAACAGCACTTCTAAAGCCCTCCACACGTCTACTCATATTATCCAGAACTTCAGAGAACTTGCCACCCTTAGCCTTCACGAGTTTTCGAAGCGTCTCCAAACATTTTTCAGATGCACCAGCCCCCTCAACCAGCTCAATAGCTTCATCATACTCTTTCTTGTCCATTAACTGCATAATTCCGTTTTGAACTTCATCTTCAATCTTTTCTTGGCTTAAAATCCCCCTCAAAACCCCAACATGCCCAACTTTAAAAACAAAATTTTTCAATCCCACAGCCTTCATCAAACTGTTCGTCAACATCATTATTTCAGCGTCCGCTTCAGGCTTGCTTGACCCCATCAATTCGTAATTTGACTGCCAAAACTCTCTGAAACGACCTTGCTGCGGCTCATCATACCGATATAGGCTTCCCACGGAGAACATTCGTAAAGGCTTAGGCTCGTTTCTTAAAGTTGTTGCAACCAGTCTCGCCACAGAAGCCGTGAACTCTGGCCTTAAGGCAACCTTGCGTCCACCCAAATCCTCAAAAGCGTACATTCTAGAGCGAATCTCTTCACCAGCCTTCGCAGCTAAAAGCTCGTAAGATTCCAAAACAGGCGTTATTATCTCCCCATATCCATAAAGCCGAGCAAATTTTCTAGCCTTACCTTCAATGTACTTCATCATTTGGGCTTCTTCTGGCAGAAAATCTCTCATTCCACGAACTCTTCTGAAAACTGGCAATTCGAACACTCCACTATTTTAGGGTTAGCTGTGAAACCGAGTAGTAAACTATTTCCCCTCTACGGTTCATAACAGCCAAAACTAGTTCCTTCTTGAGACTTTGACACTGTTTCAGAACACGAGTTAGATCCCCCAGTGACATTGGATTTCCCTCTTGCATGCTCAAAATCAAGTATCTAGCCGTTTTTTCACCGTATCCTCCACGTTCGTAAACTCGAAAGTCAACGCCTAAGCCGAAACCTTCGCGAACAACGTATCCGCGACTTCTCAAATCACGATATGCCAAATATTTAGCCCAAGCATTTTCATCAGCATCCTCATAGTGTTGCAGAACCCTTTGAAAAGCCACAGTTTCACCTTTTCCATTCTCGATCTCCAAGTTTCCCTTATCCAAAAGATACAGAGCCTCATAAAATGCAAGCAAAAACTCATCGTTCTCAGCTACACCGTAACCTCTTGAAGAAAGTTCATCCACACTCTCTTTTTCAGAGACTTTGACGCCGTTTTCAACAAGCAAACCCCTAACCTTAAGTTCTGAATGGACAGCGGTCTTTTCCTTACTCTCGTTCATGCAAACCCTCAACCAGCATAAAACCATCTTTTCACTTATAAATTGGATTCAAACTTAACGAGATCTTCCTTACTTAAGACGCCATCCTCGCAAATAACAGCAGTCACATATTTTAGTGGGGTTATGTCAAAGGCTGGATTCAAAACATTCACTCCCTCAGGAGCAATCCTCTGCGAACCTATATGTGTAACCTCTTCCGACCGTCTTTGCTCAATAATAACATTTGCTGAGGTGTGTGCCAAGTCAAAGGTAGATTTGGGAGCTGCAACATAAAATGGAATGTTATGCTCTTTGGCTAAAACAGCTACGGTATATGTTCCAATCTTGTTGATCACCGCGTCTCTAACTATTCTGTCTGCTCCAACTATGACCTTGCCAACCAGCCGTTTATACATGACATAGCCAACCATGCTATCAGTAATCAACGTCACCGGTATATCATCGCGTTTAAGCTCATAAGTCGTTAACCTTGCTCCCTGCAGTTTCGGTCTTGTCTCAGTCGCAATAACCCTAGTCTTTTTCCCTTGCTCCCAAGCAGCTCTTATCACGCCTAATGCGGTGCCATAGTCAACCGTTGCCAAAGCACCAGCGTTGCAATGCGTTAAGACAACATCCCCGTCACGAATAAGTTCAGCACCGTGCCTACCAATCAAACGGTTCGCCGCTGCATCTTCATCAGCAATTTTCTGCGCCTCTTCAACAACAAATGCGGCTAAACCTTTAGCGTTTCCAGAGAAAACTCTCGCCTTGGTCAGAATCCTATCGATCGCCCAGAAAAGATTAACAGCCGTCGGCCTAGTTTCCTTCAAAGTCTCTGCTGCTTTCTCCAACTCGTTAACTAGTTCTGCCTTTTCAGCTTTTGAATAATAAGCCACCAAAGCCAATGCAAAGGCTGCAGCCGCACCCAAAAGCGGTGCCCCCCTTATTTTCATAGTTTTTATGGCATCAGCCACTTCAGTAACATTTTTCATTTCCAAAAACACGGTTTCCTGCGGAAGTTTCGTCTGATCTATCGTTACAACTGTTCCATGACGCCACTCTATCGTCCTCATATTAATGCCTCAGTAAACCGTTTTATGACGTAAACAGTATAAAAATTGTGAGAAAGTGAAGACACTATGAAACGGAAAACCGTAGAAGCTCTTCTTGAAAGATCTGGAAAAAGATATTCGGAAGTTTTAGGTATAAGTCTCAACAGTGGAAAGGATGAGGAGATTTTCAAATGGTTCTTGGCCTCTGTACTGTTTGGTGCACCCATAACTGAAACTTCAGTCATCAAAACTTACAAATGCTTTCAAAAATATGAGGTTCTAACGCCTGAAAGAATCCTTGAAACTGGATGGGAGGGCCTAGTTAGAATCCTTGATGAAGGAAGTTACACACGCTACGATTTCAAAACTGCGGACAAACTTTTGGAAGTTATGCAAAACCTCATGGAAAAGTACAAGGGAAGCCTCAATCTTCTTCATTTCAATGCTTCCAATGCAAAAGACTTGGAAAATGGATTAAAGGATTTAGGAAAGGGCATAGGCGACGTGACTGTAAGCATCTTCCTAAGAGAATTACGAGAGGTCTGGGAAAAAGCCAAACCAAATCCAACGAGCTTGGTAGTCTCCGCTGCTAAAAACCTTGGGATAGTAAAGAACGAAACTGCTGAAAATGCTCTAAAACAACTAGAAGATTTCTGGGCTAAAAACGAGATAGCTGGAAAATCCTTTGTTAACTTTGAAACAGCCTTGCTTAGACTCGGCAAAAATTTCTGTAGAAAAGGAAAATGCTCTTCTTGTCCAGTTAAAAGAGACTGCTTAAATCCTAAGGCGCCTTAACATAAGTTATGACTTCTACTGGACATCCTTCACGAAGCTTCAGCTTCTTATTCCACTTATCTCCAACAGCTATGAGGGAGAAAATTCCTGAAATTTCAGCCTTCGCTTTCCGAACTAAATTTACTAATGCAGCTTGAGTTTCACCAGTCTTAATCATGTCATCCACGATCAGGACGCTGTCCCTCCTCTTAATGGCATCCTTCGGAACATAGAGCGTCATGGTTACCCCTGAATCCCTTAGCGCATAAGTTTCTTCAAGAAAAGCCTTAACCCCAACTTCCTTGTTTCTCTTCGCTATTACTAGGTTAACTCCAAGGGCGCTAGCAACCATACTAGCCAACGGAATTCCATCCACAGCCGCTGTTAAAACCTTTGTGACACGTTTTCCAGCAAAATTTGCGAGCGCATGATTGGCTGCCTGCTGAAGGATGTTAAAGTCACCTATAATCTCAGTGTTATCAAAGTATCCTTCTTCATTAAATTTTATTCTGCTTCGAAGCTCCCTCTCCAAACCAACAAGTTTCGTCAACACTTTCCAAAGTTGCTTCGCCCTCGCAGTATTGGGCAAAACATGCCCTTTCGCGTACCTACTTAAAACAGTCACTGGCAAGCCAGTCTTAGACGACAACTCACGATAGGTAATATTCCTCTTATACTTTGCAGTTCTAAGCAACTCAATGGTCATTAAACGAAGTTTAAGCTCTTCTGCATGTGTGCTCATACCCATCCCCCTTATACATCGATAAGTTAAAGACTGAAGTATTTACCCTTTATTATTGCATTACTGATTTATAATTTCTGTTCGGAAATCGAACACGAGTGGCGGGTCCGCTGGGATTTGAACCCAGGATCTTCGGCTTAGAAGGCCGACGCGCTTTCTGGGACAATGCTATCCAAGCTGCGCCACGGACCCACGAATTTTCATATATAATTGTTGAATATAGTTTTATCTATTCATGTTAGGTTATGAATTTTGGAACATTCGTATGGAATGTTTTTCCTTAAACTTTTTAAGACGGTAATTGATTACCTACTATAAGGAGAGGGCTTCACATGTCTGAAGTTCACATTAGTGATATTCCTATCCCTCTGGCGAACTACATACATCTCATAAAATATCACAAGACACCTTATTACGATATTGTTCAACACATTCTGAAAGAGATGGAAATGCATTATGAAAGAACCGGACGCGGTTCTGAGACCGTCTATACAATTAATCCCAGAGTTTTGCAAGACGAAATAGAAAAGAAAGTTGAAAGTGAAAAATTGACCACCATAAATATTTGCCGTACAGTTCTAGCTCTCTTTTATGGAAGTGAACTTCGTGAAGAAGATGATTTCTACATTACAACAACCAGTCGTGGTCGAAGAAACTATCATGTTAAGGTTAATACTCATACATTAAGTTCACTACATAGGTTTATTTGACGCAGTCTTACTCGATGTAAATTGCTGGTCGACATGGCATAGATAGCATAGCTCTTAGTTTGGGGTCATAGCGGTCCTTTTCATCTTCACTGTAAATTATAATGCGTGCCCTAAACCTGTCTGCCAGAAAGTCTTTTGCTTCCTCGATTACCTTTTTTTCCTTTAACGTGCCGATTTTTAACAGATTTGCCTTTCTCTTTTCAGATATCTTGCTCATTTCTTGCACTACTTTTGCAGCGAATTTTGCGACTTCCTTCAGTTTCTCCTTTAAATCATCTTCTGCGGCGAATTCTCTCATAATTTCGTTTAGCTTTACTTCTCCGTGCTTTGATTTCTCCAATACTCTCAGGTAGACTGTCCATTTCCATGGGGAAGCCGTGTAGTAGCATATTTTTTGTGGGGTTACTTTTGTTGCTTTCAGGATGTTTAGTGTGTCTTCAATAATTTCGTTTATCAGATTTTCCTTTTCCTCTGCTTGGTCATTTACGAGTTCTTCTTTTGCTTGTGGCCATTTTGCAAGTGAGATGAAGTGTTCCTCTTTCATTTCTCTCCATAGTTCTTCGCATATGTGTGGTGCAAATGGCGCGAGTAGCTTTAGCCATATTTTCAATGCTTCTTTCAGGATTCTTGTTTTTGCTTCTCCTTTTCTGTGTATGTACCAGCGGAAGTCATTCCAGATTTCAAACAGGGCTAGTTCTAGGGATGTTCTTGTTTTCATTTCTTCAAAATTTTCTGTTACCTCAGATATGCGATGCTGCAGTGTGCTCATCAACCATTTTTCTAAATGTCCATATTCACTGCTTTCTGCATTTTTGATTATGTTTTTTGCGAAGTTGTAGAAGGATTCAAGCTTGTTTCTCATATCCTTGACGTTTTCGCTTCTCCAATCTGGGTCGTCCATGCCTTCTGCGCCCAACATTAACGCGCATCTCGTGGCGTCTGCCCCATATTCCTCAATGGAGTTTTTCGTTGTTACGAAGTTTCCCTTTGACTTGTGCATTTGTTTTCCTTCAATCATCAGCATGCCATTTACTCCAATTGCTTTTGGCCAGTGTTTCTGTGAAAAAAGCGCCACATGGTGGAATATGAAAAATGTCAAGTGGTTGGGAACAAGTTCTTTGGCTGACACTCTTAGGTCAACTGGATACCAGTACAAGAATTCTTTTCGCATTTCCTCCAGTATTTCGGTGCTTGTTCCCGACCGTGAAACTATTTCTTTTATGTTTCCTTTTCCATGGAAAATGTAGTTGAAAACTTCTTTTGTTAGCATTTCAGGCTTTATGTCATGTTGTTTTATGTGTTTGTTTATTGTGTAGAATGCCATGTAAATTGTGGAGTCGCTTAAGGTTTCAATTATCCAGCCTGGACCCCATGGTAGGGGTGTCCCAAGCCCTGTTCTTCTTGCACATGCCCATTCTTTCAGCCAGTCAATCACCGTTAAGAACCATGGGGTTGCTGTTTCCGGGTAAATTTTCATCTTGTTTAGTGCTTCTTTCACTTTTTCCTTCCATTCCGGGTCTGAATATTTTAGGAACCATTGGTCTTGCAGAACTTTAACTATACATGGTGTTAGGCATCGGCAAATAACTGGTTGTGTTAAGTCATACATGGAGTCGGCGATTCCGCGTTTCCTAAAATCTTGCTGTAGGGTTTCTTTAACCTCTCGAACCTTTTTTCCAGCGTATTCCATGCAGATTTCTTTTAAGACTCCGCTGTGGAACTCCTTTTTGTAAACGATTTGAGTTGCTTCTTCAGCCTTTGGGTCATGTTGGTCTTTCACACCTAATTGTTCCACGATTTCGATGGCGGGGTATTCGCCGAAGCCCTCGACTTCAATCATGGAAATTGGCTTTATGTTCCTCACAGTTTCTGGGTTTATGTTGAACTCTCGTAGGGTTTCAGGTTTTTCCTGCAAGTCTTTTAATGCTAGCCAGTCGTAGGGTGCGTGGGCTGGAACGCTGTAAACTACGCCTGTGGCTTGTGCTGGGTCAACGAACCATCCGGGCAAAATCGGCAATTTTTCTTTAGTAATGGGATTTTCAAAGTTTTTTCCTACGAGTTCTCTGCCTTTCAGTTTCCGTTTTACTTCTACTTTTCTTGCTTGTTGTTTCAGTTTTTCAGCTGCCTTTTCGCTTATTATCCATTTTTCGTTGTCCACCCTTGCTTCCACATAAGTTGCGTCTGGATGAATCCAGATGTTTGTTACTCCGTAGATTGTTTCCGGTCTGAATGTGGCGGCTGGCAGATAAGTTTCCTCGTCCAGTTTGAATTTTATAAGCGTATATTCTTCTGGTCTAACACCTTCGCCTTCTTGTCGGTCGTGGTCTCCTGTTGGGCTTTGATCCTTTGGGCACCACACGACTGGATGTGTTCCCTTTGTAACGTAGCCTTTGGCTCTTAGGCTTTCATATTGCCATTCGATAAATTTCTGGAAGGTTGGCATCATGGTGTGGAATTCTCTTCTCCAATCAACTGAGAAGCCTGCTCGCTTTGCGGCAATTCTGCTTTCCTTTGTGTAGTATGTTGCCATATAAATCGGGTCAACGAACTTTTCAAGTTCCTCTTCTGGAACGCCATCAACTTCCCTCAAAACTCTTATAAATTCCTTATCGCCCTTTGCAATCCGTTGGCTTGCTCCCAACAACGGCTGACCTGTCCAGTGCCACGCCCACGGAAACAAGACGTTATAGCCTTGCATCCGCTTAAATCGTGCGTACGAGTCGATTCGTGAGGCCGTGAAGGCATGACCGACGGTGAGTGGTCCGTTGATGTATGGGTATGGAAAAGTGACAAAGAGCTTTTTCTTATTCGGGTCTGGGTCTACCTCGAAAATCTTTGCTTTTTCCCACTTTTTTTGCCATTTTTCCTCGATCTTTCTTAAAAACTCCATGAAAGTTTCTGAACTGGTTTGAGGGCTATTAAATGTTTTGTCTTTATTGGTTGAGAACGCTATCCCTCAAGTTTGACACCGTAAAGTAATTGCGCAGAACTTGCTTTAATTCTTTACTCCGATTTCAGTGCATGATAAAACTATAATTCTGTTCACTTTTGTTTAGACTTTCTACTTCTTTCATGTTCCAAGTTTTCTTTTTTCAGATATAGTTCACTCTCTAAATATTTCTGATTGTACATTCTCTTGATCCGAAGGAACTTTCTTAGACCTTTTTCTGTTTCTTTCTCATAGATGTTGATCTCTCCTTCGAAAAGACTCAGGATAGCACGAACTTCGCGTGCAGAATGCATTTCGGGATCCATCACTGCCAAAGTAGTGAAACCCTGTAACCTTAGTTCTGGAATAACTCCATTCAACCATCTTCTGGAATCAACTGCATGATGCTGCAGCAAAACGTCTGGAATAATTTCGACGCAAGCCCTTCTTGGACCTTTTAGCGGCTTGTCTAATTTACGAAAAGCTAAGGCTAAAGCAATACTGATATCAGTTAGATTTTCTACACCTTTTAATTTGAACACGTTTGGCAGGCTTTTGATCATCGAGTCTGCTTGAGGGTTGCAGATGAGAAGGTAAAAGTTTGATTGAAAATCTTCAACTAAAGCCCCTAGCTCGCTCACCCTTGTGGTGATGTAAAACGTGATTTGACCCTTGTTTGCTCCTGCTTCCAGAAATCTTTTGATCAGCAAATCTTTTTCATCACACGAAGGCGAGGTTAAGATGACTGCATAGCGTTCAGGTATGCCACCGAACAATAAATTGTCAAGATCCTCATATCCCGTAGCAATCCGGTGTGGAAGAACAACCTCAGACACATCAATCTTTACGGGTTCAGGTTCATAAGATTTGTATTTCCCAGTTTCGTCTAGACATATTATTCTTGGCTTGAGAATGAAAGTTCCTTTGGTTGTGGGTCTTAGGATGAGCCTGATTTCTTCCGTTTTTAGTGGTGCAAGTCTTTTTCCTTTCATGTTGAGGTTGCGGTTTTCTATGCGGGAGATTCTAGGTTTTTTTATGACCTTGAAACCTTCTGGAACGATCTCTTCAACCCTCATCAGCAGCGCTGGTCCTTTTCCTGCATTTATAAGCTCAATTTCTAGTCTGACATCTTCGCCGATTTTGACCTTCTGCATGTGAGCTATCAAGTTTGCTTTGATGTTTGCATGTTCAAGTCTTTCCAGGCCTTTCGCTCGTGCGATACGTGCTATGTCAGTAAGTGTGACAATACCTACAAGTTTTTTGCCTTTCACGACTGGGAGTTTTTTAACTCTTTTTTCAAGCATTAAGAAAGTTGCTTCTTCTAAGCTTGCCTCTGGCCCTACAACTGTCAAAGACTTGGACATAACATCTCTCACAAGCGTCTCATCTGGGTTCCGAGCGTCGGCTACAACTCTCTTCAGAACGTCACGCTCGGTTAATATTCCAACAAAGCTTCCTTTTTTCATCACAACTAAACAGCCTATTTCATGTTTATTCATCCGCTTAACTGCCTTTCTCACGTTCAATTCGGCATCCGCAGTTACAACTGTTGTAGCCATTACATCTTTGACCTTCAGCAAAACAAATCCCAACAAGTATTCAAAGGATTCAATTCTTAAAAGCCTTTATAACCATCCCCATATGACCGAGCTACATACTCTGAAGTTGATTATAGAAAAAAAATCTCTGTTCCAGTTCAACATCAGGAGATTAAGCGGATTTCAGGTCACTGTTTCTCTTCCTCTCGATAACTATTGTTACACTAAACCCATGCGCACGTGCTAAGGTTTCAGTTGTTTCTTCAGAGTTTCTTCGGCTTTTTTGACAGCTTCCTGCAGTTTTTTGACGGCTGTTCCGCCGCCTTGAGCGAAGCTAGGTTTTCCGCCGCCTCCGCCGCCTATGATTGCTGAGGCTTCTCTAATTATTTCACCGGCATTTGCGCCCTTTTCTAAGGCGTTTTTTCCAACCATAACTGTTATCCACGCGTTTTTTCCATCTGTTCCATAAAATATTGTGACGATTGCTTCGTCTCTTTTGATTAGCTGATTTGCTGTTTGAACCATGCGATCAACATCAATTGCCTCTTTAAAGTCACGCATCACAATTTTAATGCCTTCTATTTCTTTGATTTCTTCGCCTTCTGGTCTACCGCCTAGAACCGTGCTTTCTCGCTCCGCTATTTCTTTGATGAGTTTTCTTTTTTCTGTGTTTGCTTCTTTTAATTCTTTGACAATTTTTTCTGCTGTTTTATCAAGTTTATCAAGAGGTGCATTCAAAATTTCCGAAAGTTTCCAGAGTTTTTCCTCTTTTTCTTGCACTGCCTTAAGTGCTGAAATTCCAACGGAATAGACAAGTCTTTCCACGCCGTCCTGAACCCTTTCCGAATGAATTATCTTGATGAATCCGATTTCACCCGTGTTTTTTAGGTGAGTCCCGGCACATGCTTCAACATCCCAGTCTCCAATTTTTACAACACGTATTTCTTTTCCTGGAATAGCTCCGCCTTGGTAAAGTCTGAAGCCGTAAAGTTTTTCCGCTTCGCTTCGAGGCATCCGAGAAGTTTCCACAGAAATATTTTGTGAAATCACTTCGTTTGCCAATTTTTCTATTTCATGTACTTCCTTCAGTGTTAGTCTGCGATAATGTGAAATGTCCAGTCTAGACCGATTGACGCCTTTTTGTGTTCCAAACTGCCAAACATGTTGCCCCAGAACGCGTCTTGCAGCACCGTTAACTATGTGTGTGGCGGTGTGATTCTTCATGAGACTGTATCTTTTTTCCCAGTCAATGACTCCGCTGACAAGGCTATTCTCTTTTGGAACTGTGCCCTTCACTTTGTGGATAATTACCTTGCCGACTTTTTGAACATCAACAACCTCAACTTTGTTTCCTTCAAAAACTAGGTAGCCAGTGTCTGCTGGTTGTCCTCCGCCTTCTGGATAGAAGCATGTTTTGTCAAGAACAACATATTCGCTGTCTATTACTTTGACGACTTTTGCGTCAGACTCCTTCATGTATTGGTCTTGATAGTACAAGTGCTCGGTTTCTGCAAGATTCGAAACCGTTGTTTCCAGCTTTTCTTCCAGTTTCGCCTCTTCCACTTTTCTGGGTGCTTGCATGTGTCTTTCTGCGATTAAAGCATAGAAGTTTTCCGGGACCTCTGCCTCTAACCCTTCTTTTTCGGCGAACTGCTTAACAATTTCGGGTGGAAGCCCATGTGAATCATACAGTTCAGTCAAGGTTTCCACTGGGATTTCTGGAATGTTCTTTGTCTTTAGCTCTCCTGCGATCCGCTTTACTAGGCCTCCGCCTCTTTTTATGGTTTCTTTAAACTTTTCTTCTTCAACTGAAAGGATTTCCATTATCTCGTTTTGCATTTCCTTAAGATGTGGGTAATCCTTGGACCAGAATTCGATTTGCATGTTCATAATATCGTAAAGCTTGTCTGTTATGTCCAACATTTTCAAAAGTCTGTAGGCTCTGCGGAATAGAAGTCTTGCTAAGTATCCTTCTTGAATGTTTGATGGAACGATGCCTTCAGAAAGTATGAAGCCTAAGCATTTGGTGTGGTCTGCAACTGTGAACACGTTTTCGATGGGAAGCAATAACTCGTCTAACTCTTTCACTTTCATTCCAACAATTTCCGCTATTTTTCTTCTAGCTTCAAGTCTACTCGCTGTTTTATCCAAGCTTACTAAGCCGGAAACCTCAGCTACCTTCATCAGTAGATCGTTATCTATTCCGCCTACTTCAGCCATCTCAAAGATCTTGTCAAGCAAGCCGCCGTAAACTGCATGAAAACAACTCGGCACACCTTGAGAAAGCCATGCGTAACGGTCTATTCCATAACCAGTGTCAACAGTCCTTATGGGCAACTTGACGAATTCATTGTTGATGACCTTGTATTGCATGAAAACGAGCGTGTCAACTTCTAAACCTCGAACAATGCATTCAACGTCTGGACCAGCGTTTCCACCGCCAACCCAGACGTCTTCCTTGTAGATGACTTCTTCAGATTTCACTCCCAACTCTTTTGTGATAAACTCATGATGATATCTTACAGTCTGGTCTTTCCAGTAAACCTCCTTGTCCGGATAGTTAAATGCGTGATGCCCGCCCATTTCAAAAATTGTTAAGTGTCTGCCGAAAGTCGGACCAGTATTGGCTATGTCCACCAAGCGGATGCATGGTTGAACAATCACAAGAGGATTTGCTGGTGGTGGAGCAATTCCGTCGGTTACGTATGGCTGAAAGTCTATTATGCTCGCGTGTGTTAGGTAAATGTCGTCTCTCCATCTTGCCACTACTGGATAAGGCTTTATACGGGTGTGTCCATGTTTTTCAAAAAACGACAGAAAAGCCTCACGCATCTCACGTAAACTGTAACTTTTCCTTGTCGGCGGATTGTTTATGAACGTGTAGAATGTGCAACCTTCAGGGGTTGCTTCCCCACAAGTTTCTTGGTCTGGATTTTGCGTCCAAAAATATTCTTTGCATTTGGGACATAATTTCCTTACGTAACCTTCTTCTTTAAAGAACGGTATGCTGTATTCCTCTTTTGGAAACTTTTTCAATGTTGAGACCCTCGACGTGCTGAAATCAGCTTTTCCAAAGGATTATCGAGAATCAAACATTTAACCATTTCACTATCCGAGTTTAAAGCCAAGCAAGAAGCCAGCCAAGAAGCTTCCCATGAAAGGCAAAAGAGATATAAAGCTGATAAGCCATGTTGCTGCTTGACTAGCAAAACCGAGTAAATCATCTAATGCCCCCCAAAGTTCTCCATAGTTTATGCTGATTATCCCACGTGTGCCTAAGTAAAGAAGGAAAGTTATGAATAAACCTATTAAAACAACTATTAACTTGCTTATTTTCTTCATTGCATATCCAACTATGAAGCCGCCTATTCCTCCCACGCCTAACTGGTAAACTACTGAGGGTAAAACAGCGCTCATCGAAACCCTCTCTAAATATGCAACACAAGTTTGATTTAAATGCATATTGCTCATAAAATACAAGGCATATGACAAGAAGGAGGTGAAAAGCCACGGATGATGTGCTGTGGATATATCTGCTGAACCTTTCACTCACCCTAGGCATGTTCGTTGTTTTAATCTTCAGAGCGTGGATTGAACTGAAAAATTACCGCATGATGTGGAAGGAACTGGAATGGAGACAAACATATCATGCTGTTGGACGCATACTTAAAACTGAAAGAGGCATGTTCTCAAAAGTGGAAGGTGGAGACGAGCTGTATCAACTGCTTTGCGAAATCTTCAAAGTGAATAAAGAATAAGAATCAAGGAAAATGCCAATCCTCAATTAACCCTTTAAATATTGCGTGACTTTTCTCCAGTCCGTAACGCCTAAACGGCTTAGTCAGATGCCTCTGAGACCGAGTCGAAGTCATGTACAGGCTTTCCTTTATTTCACGCTCCATTTTAACCTCAATTTTGCCAACATCAGCGTATCTTGAACCACATTTTTCACATCTGAAGCCCTTATTCCTTCCCATAGATTTAAGCCGCTTTCCACACTTTGGACAAACCGGATTGTAATAAACGATTCTTGGTGCAAGCTTTAGAACCCTGATTTTTTCAAGGTTTATAGTTAGCGGATAACTTTCCGAAGGAGCACGAACACCCCCGTAGACTTCCACGTGATCTCTCACAATCAGCTTTCTTGCAGCCTTGCGGAGAACACCTGTCGGTTCATAAGCTGCACAATCAACCTGTGCGCTTTCGTCTTTAATTGAGAAAATAACGTGTCTTCTCGGGATTATCTTCGGGTTTTCTGCCACGGTTCCTCTGGCAATCACTGGGTTATATGGTTTTATTTGACTCAACTGCTTAACTCGTTTCAGATGAGCGTCTGTTCCCTGATTAGTGCGAAAAATAACCCATCTTTCAACGGGTTCAAGAGGTTCCACCGTTTCATATGCCTTCTTCACAATTTCCGAAGTTTCGCCTCTGATACCGAGAAAAATAGGGTCTGGACCTCTCGGTGTTATGATAACCCTTTCTTTTTCTTCGTCAACATTGTTGAACGTGTAGGGTGCTGTCGCCTTATCCATCTCAACAATTGAAGATTCGTCAACTCTTCTTTTCAAACCATAATTCTCTGGAACGCGATAGGCAAGAATTTCAAAAGTGTAGTCGCCTTCAAAAGTTTCGCCGACAGCTGCCAAAGCGCCTATGATTCCTCGACATTTTTTAAAACCAACAGCCTCAGCCTTGACCCTCTTCAAGAGCTTCAAAGCATCATCAAGATTCACAATTCCGGTGATTGCGTTTTTTGAGAACGTTTTGATTTCCTTCGGAATTCCGGTTCCTTCAAAGAATACTATACCTGGGTCTGTGCCTTCATAATCGAAATCTGCATGTTCTTCCACCGTGCCTATGACGGTTTCTTTGATTTCATCTTCGTCGTTTTCGTTGTATTTTATTCGTAAGCATAGTGCCCCGTTCCCCCTAGTTTTCCACGGCACGTTCGGGTTCAACCTAACCAAGTTTGGGTAGTCAATGAATTCGGCTCCCATTTTTTGCAGTTTTTCCACGAGAAGAGCAGCAACATATGTGGTGCATCCCTTTCTCGGCGAATCAGTGTCATCCAATCCAATATGCATTGTTTTTATGGTCATTTATGGCAACACGTCCCCTTTTGAGTTAGAAGATTAAATTGGAATGTTAAAAGGTTACTTGCAAAAATAAAAAGAGGGATTTTGTGCTATTTTGACGCTTCTACCACTATCATTGTCAATGTTGACCTAACCTTGTCAAGCCTTCGGATACGCCAAGTTACGATTTCCTTAAGCTTATCCATAGTGTCTGCTTTAACCCTGGCAATTATGTCGTAGACTCCGTAAACAGCGAAGGCTTCATCAACTCCCTCAACTTTCTTCAATGTCCCTAGCACATCTGCTTCTGAACCTATCTCAGTGTTTATTAGCACAAATGCTGTTGGCATTTAAATTTCCTCGCTGTAATGTTTCCCGTCTGCACTAAAATATTTTACTACGTCTCTCTACCGTTTACAACCAATAAACTGAAGTCCTGAATAGATTTCAAGCAACACATTGGATATTCTTATCTTTTTTTGAATCCTAAGGCAAACAATGTGTTTCTCACAAAACTTCCTTCTTTCTTAACTTTCTGCAAATCTATGCAAATTTTTGCTTAGGGTGAACACAATCGTGTAAACTCGAAGACGGTTATGAGAAGAGTCCTTCGACGAACCTTAACAATTGATATCCAAATAATATTGCTACGAAATATGTTGGCCACAAAATTATTGGCCAATTTCCAGGCATGTAATGCCATAGGTTCGTAGAGGTAGCAAAGACTTCCATAAGTAATAGGGTAATTAGACCACCTAAAGCCAAACAAAGCTGTTCTTTAGCTTCCTTTTTACCTCTATGATTTTTTCTACTAATCGATATAATTAGCCATGATAACAAGAAAGCGAAGAACAAAACATACCAGTTTTGATCGAACTCAAAGACTATATCCATGACCAAAAAGTATGTGCCCTAGTTAAAAAAGCATTCGTTTTCCCCGAAGATCTTCTATCCTCCACTTCTTCTTTGAAAGACAATACGTTAATAGAGTAAAGCAACAGGTGCGGCTCTAGAGCAAATAATAAACATGGCTTTGAAAAAAGCTGTTTTTCCTTCTGTTAGAAACAGTTAGAATTTCGTGTGCGACAGTACTTCGCGAGCGAATTCCTTAGCCTTCTGCAAATCCTCAGCGCTTGGATGTTTTATCAATTCTTTCATGTACGCTTCCCACTCATCGGCAGACACGATTACCTCGTTCTTTATGAATTCTTGGATTGGAGAAGAAGGCACACCTTCACAATTGAAATACCCCTTGAAGTCAAGTTGTTTTTCTTTGTTCACCTTTTCAAAGGATACTATGCATTTACCTGCCCATCGATTGAACAAATTGCGTGCACTGGCGCTCCCTTCAGGACATGGAACCGAGTGAGTGAAGAATCCTGCAAGCTTGAATCTAGGTGATTTGGGAAGAGCTTCTAGGATTCTCTTGACCGGAGCCGCCAAGTCCGCCGAATGACAAGCAGAACCTAGAAAAACTAGATCATAACTATTCAGAGTGTCTGCTGTAACCTCCTTGATTTCCTTCAAATGTGCTTCATGTTCTTTTGAAACCTCTTCGTGAATTGCCTTGGCGATCTTCTCTGTGTTTCCAGTTTCACTGTAGTAAGCGACCAAAACTTTCAATTCGATACCTCCTCTTTGCTTGATAGCTTTCACAAGAGTGATTGTTATTGCTTTTTTTAAATCTATTGTATGAAAACTTTTTAGGGTTTCTCTTTGCGAGCACACAAAAGGTAAATGTGTGTAATCATATTAGCTATTGGGTTTAACCATGTTGCAAGAAAGCGACACAAAAGATTCTATTACAAGCACGGAAATGCGTGCTTTGGAATTGAACGCTGAATATTTCGGGGTTTCCAGACTTCAACTCATGGAAAATGCCGGACATAACGTGGCATTAGAAATCGCTTCAAGATTTAAACCAGACAAATCAGTTGCGATTTTTTGCGGTTTAGGAGGAAACGGTGGCGACGGCTTCGTTGCAGCAAGACATCTTTCTTCAAAAGGTTTCGAAGTTAAAGTAATCCTCGCGGGGGAGGCTAGGCAAATCGCTCATAAGGAAGCCTTAGAAAACTGGAAAGCCCTACAGTTCCTGAAAGAAATCATTCCCATTCACGAAGTGTACGATAGCTCACTCATACCAGAAGTAAACGCTGAGATAGTCATCGATGCATTGCTTGGAACTGGCACAAAAGGAAAGTTAAGACCGCCAATCCTACAGTTGGTCGAAAAAATTAACGCTACTAATGCTTTCCGAGTGGCAGTTGATGTACCAACCGGAATAGATGCTGACACTGGCGAAGTCTTGGGTCAAGCTGTGAATGCCAACTTGACAATAACATTTCACAAAACGAAAAAAGGACTTGAAAATGCAAAAGACTACGTTGGGGAGCTAGTTGTGAAAGACATAGGCTTACCCAAAGAATTTGCCAAGTTCGCAGGTCCTGGAGACGTACTATTCGTTACAAAACCACGTCCATCGAAATCACATAAGGGAGATTTTGGACGCCTACTAGTCATTGGAGGAAGCGAAACTTTTTCTGGAGCCCCAGCTCTGGTGGCTCTAGCTGCTTTACGAGCTGGTGTTGACCTAACTTATGTTGCAGCCCCAGCAAAAACAGCATACGCCATATCTTCCATGTCGCCAAATCTAATCACCATAAAACTTGATGGTGAACACCTCAACCCGAGTAACGTATCTGGCTTAAGAAGGTATATAGAAATAGCCAATGCAGTTGTTTTGGGGCCTGGTCTTGGTTTGCATACTGAAACAAGAGAGTTTGTTAGGGCTATTGTTGAGGTTGTTGAAGGCTCTGGAAAACCACTGCTCTTGGATGCAGACGGTTTGAAAGCCTTTGCAGAGTTCAAGAGACCTTTGAACGTGCCTTTGGTGTTGACGCCTCACGCTGGGGAATACGCCGTACTAACTGGTGAAAAACTACCAGAGAATTTTGATGAAAGAATTGCAGTGGTGCAGAGAACTGCGGCAGAGCTGGCTGCAGTGATATTGTTGAAGGGGCCGGTAGACATAATCTCTGACGGAAAAAGTTTCAAACTGAATTTCACTGGTAATGCGGGAATGACTGTTGGTGGAACCGGAGACGTGCTTTCGGGAGTTGTTGGTGCTTTTCTAGCCCAGCAAATAGATCCTTTTGAGGCTGCTGTTGCTGGAGCCTTTGTTAATGGTGCTGCTGGAGACTTTGTTTTTGAAGAGAAAGGTTACCACATGGTTTCAACGGATTTGCTGGAGTGGATTCCACATGTTTTAAACGATCCCATGAGTCACTTAAAGGTGCGAAAAACGAGTGCAAAAACCAGTTAGGATCATTGTTTACCACGCTGGGCAATGCGACCCCAAAAAATGCACAGCCCTAAAGCTTAAACGTCACGGGCTAGTTCGCTTAGTAACTCAAATAAGGTTTTTACCAAAAAGAGCCGTTGTTCTTAACCCATTCTCAAAAACCGCATTTTCCCCAGCTGACGGGCAACGTATTGAAAAATTCGGGTTAGCCGCCTTAGACTGCAGTTGGGAACACGCAGAAAATGTCATGCTAAAAAGTGTGCGGGGAACATCCCGTTGCCTACCAATTCTAGTCGCAGGCAATCCAGTTAACTTTGGTAAACCAACAAAACTAACTACAGTGGAGGCTTTGGTTGCAGCCTTGTTCATTGCTGGATTTAGAGAAGAAGCCAACCAATTACTTTCCATCTTTGGATGGGGACACACATTTATTGAAATAAACCAAGAAAGACTGGAGAGCTATGCAAAAGCGAAAGACAGCACAGAAATAATAAAACTGCAAACACGCTTTATCGAAAATATGAAAACGCAATGATAGTTGGGGAAAAGATGGCTGGTAACGAATTTCAAGTTAGTAAAGCGAAAATTCTTTTGGCTAAAGGAGACATAACTGAGCAAGGTACCGATGCTATAGTGAATGCAGCTAATTCAACTCTCATGGGAGGCGGCGGCGTAGACGGAGCAATCCACCGCAAAGGCGGACCAAAAATCCTTGAAGAATGCAAACGCATGAGAGCCACAGAATGGCCCGACGGCCTCCCAACAGGAAGAGCCATCATCACTTCAGGAGGCAATTTAAAGGCTAAACACGTTATCCACACTGTTGGGCCGGTTTGGCGTGGAGGCATCCATGGCGAACCAGAACTTTTGGCAGAAGCCTACCTCAACTCACTAAGACTAGCAGTCTCGAATGGACTAAAAACTATAGCGTTTCCATCAATAAGCACAGGTGCATACAGATATCCCATCGAGAAAGCAAGCAGAATAGCCC
This sequence comes from Candidatus Bathyarchaeota archaeon, assembly GCA_014859805.1. GTDB lineage: Archaea > Thermoproteota > Bathyarchaeia > Bathyarchaeales > Bathycorpusculaceae > SOJA01. The sequence goes on along the minus strand of JACUTN010000001.1, from coordinate 4,984 downwards.
TAACAACGGTGAAAGAGTTTCTGGAGAAGGAAGACAAACTCGACAAGGTAGTCTTTGTCTTGTTCACGAGGCATGACCTGGAAATCTACAAAAAAGCAGCAAAAGAAATCATATAGTATTGGACTTTGACGAGTTGGCTGTAACTTATCTAGTTTGAGTGATTGAACCGTTCTTGTGTTGCAAGTCACCATAATTATCGAGCCTTCAGAAGTTGTTTTTTCTTCTCGTAGGAAAAAAACAACAACTTCTAACTTGATTCTTGTATGTCGAATTTGCAAAACTAAAAGACAATGGTCACTTAGACAAACATAACTTTTCAGCGCGTGCAGAAACTGTGGCGAAGTATTTCTGCCTTATGCAACGTTATAGAAGTAGATTAACGGTTATAGATACTATGCACGTTACACTACATAGTAGTGAATAACTTTTTCCATTCGTTTGGGCAGATCATATTTCGTGGCAAGGCTCTTAATATACTCGATCATTTGCGGATGGATGCGTGCTATGTCTGTCATTGTGACAAGACCTACAAGCTTTTTATTCTTTACCACTGGCAATTTCTTAATTCTTCTTTCAAACATTAACTTAGCTGCTTCTTCCAAACTTGCCTCAGGTTCCACAACTACCAAAGGTTTAGACATAACATCTCCTACGAGTGTCTCATCGGGATTTCGAGCTTTGACTACGACTCTCTTCAGAACGTCACGCTCAGTTAACATTCCCACGAAACTTCCTTTCTCCAGCACGACCAAGCAACCTATCTCATGGGTATTCATTCGTTCAACCGCCTTCCTCAGATTCACACCAGCGTCAACGGTTACTACATTTGTAACCATTACATCTTTTACCTTCCACAAAACCTTGACCTTCCCAAGATATTCAAAGGGTTCAATTCTTAAAAGCCTTAGCGCGCGAGAAAGTGCCAAGCATATTTGGAGCCAAATAAAATCTGGACTAGAGATGTGCCACACACAAGAAATCACTTTTTGGCTCGTTCCTTTTTCGGCTTGTATTCTTGACTGTGAAACAATGGACTGGAAATTATTAGATCCGCTGTCGCCCTATTACAAGCAGTCGGCACATTATACAAGACGGCTATCCTGAGAAGCGCCTTAACGTCGACATCGTGAGGAAGAGATTGCAAAGGATCCCAGAAGAAAATCAAATAATCCAATTTCTCGTTAGCAATCAAAGCGCCAAGCTCCATGTCTCCACCATAAGATCCACCTTTGAGTAAAGTAATCCTTAGGTCAGTTTTCTCGATAATTCTTTTCCCGGTGTCTCCAGTTGCGTACAAGTTGTGAAGAGCCAATGTTTCTTTATTGAAATCAGCCCACTCCACCAAATCATCTTTCTTATTGTCATGCGCCACCAAGGCGATGTTTCTTTTCAGAATCAAAATCTCACCAATTCAAATTAAACCGATATGTTCTAAAAGTTTTAAACCTTTCTGCGACGGAGTTGAAGTGTGCGACATACCGAATTTGCAATTCCAGACAAAACCAGAATATCTGGTTGAAGGTTTTTAGGTTTCGAATACCATTTCTTATTAATTCTCACCTCAAGATTTTGTAGGTTTCTCGCTTTCAGAAATGCTCTAAGCATCTGCCCAAAGATGTTTTCTATGTCAGCACTTACTGACCTCTGAGATCCACGTTCGATTCTACGTTTTAAAAGGAATTCCGATTCATAAGCAAGATGAACCCTTCGAATGAATGCCTTTGTTAGTAAGTATCCTTGTTTAACTTCATCCCATCTTTTGAAGAACTTGACCCAATATTTTTCTTGGTCTACAAAGAATTCATAATAGCGATTCCTGTAATCTGCTTCATTGTTAATCAAGTTCTCCACTTCGTCAATCAAGGCAGACAACTCGTATCTCCCGATTTCTATGTGTACTGACGTTGAAATATAAGCCTTGACTTTAGGCTCTGAACTAGGTTGTTCAATGAAAATCTTGTTTGCTGGAACACGATTCCAGTGACCACAACTAGAACACTTCATTCGCAACATCTTTTTCATTGGTTTTCAACCGGGGAACCCTTTGAATGAATAGAATCTCACTCTTGACTTTACTATGTTTGGATCAGCTATGCGTTCGAGAAGCTCTTTCATTTACTTTAAACTATTCTCAATGATTTTCTTTTCAGCTTCGCTTATTCCATAGATTTTATAGACCAACTCGTCAATTTCAGCATCAGTTTTCCTTATTTCCTCTTCTATCTTTGCTCTTTCATCTGTCAGCTTATCACCGATTTCATTGAGGCGTTTGTTGAGAGAGAGCATTTTGTCAACAAGGTTAATAATTTTGATTTCTTGATCCTTAGTAAAACTGTTACGTACAGGGAAATTTCTTGCATAACTGTACATAAATTCCATCGTAAGTTGCGACCTGTTGTACAAATATCTGTGAGCAAACCAGCTTATTAGTTTAGAATTAATGATACCTAGCAAATACTTAACATTGATTTCTGAATCCCAAACCATAGTCACAGTCTTATCAGCGTAATAATCTTGACTACAATACGTCGCCACGAATCTAGCATCTCTATAATTGGCTATAATTTTCTTTCCTCGTCTTGATACAATTCTTTGAACAAATAATTTTTCACCCTTCACAACATACGAAGGAACAATGTTTTTTTCTTCTATAAAGTGCTCTGGTAACATATTATAACGTCTTATTTCTCTCCCTCGTAAACAGATGATAGAGTCTGTGGATCTGGTTTTTGACAAATATTTGGCAACTGGTCCACCCCAATTTACTCGAGCTAGTTTTCCTAGAGGCACCGAATCCTTTAGAACCTTATCAAAGATGCTATAGTTATTTTCGTTTATCCATAATGGAAATCTTTCATTAGAAAAGTATCTGATATTAGAATAGGTTTTTTCAATTTTGTTCCTATTAGAGAATCCAACTACAAGTTTTTTTGAGGTACGTTTTTCTTTCTTGATAATAAATATAACTTGTTCTAGTTCTACATCTTCAAATGCTTCTGAAACATCAATGATGCAGACCACGTCTAGTTTAAGTAATATTTTCCTGATGCTTTCCCAAGATGATATGTAGGTTAATTGCTTAGGAACTATGTATGCCAAATAGCCGCCTTCTTTTACCAATTCTAACCCCTTTAAGATAAAAAGAGATGCTGTATTCCCTGTTTTATCGTCTTTATACCTTAGTTTTTTGAAACCTTTTTCTTTATCAGATAATTTTGCACCATAAGGCGGATTCCCTATCACAACATCAAAGCCGCCTTCTTTCATGATCTCTTGAAACTCCTTTTCCCATTTGAACGCTTTGTTACCAGTTATTTTTTCATCATCAATCAAAGAATTTCCACATTTGATATTTTGCTCCAATAAAGGTAACCTATGCCCTTTTTCCGCAATTTTGAGCAAAAGGTTGAGCTGTGCAATCTCTACTGCTTGCTTGTCTAAATCAACACCAAAGATGTTGTTTTGCAGAATCTTTACTTTTTTTGTAAATATCGCCCCTGTTTTCAAATCTAATTGACTTTGAGCATAATCCTTATCATTTTTCAGGTAATACTCATTAAGTACATCAAAGGCTTTAATCAAGAAACTGCCAGAACCACAAGCAGGATCCAAAACTCTTATCTTTTCAACATTAACCTGTTCGTCTTTCAGTAGCTCTCCCAGAGTATTCCTCACTATATAATCAACTATGTACGTAGGTGTATAGTAAATCCCTTGCTTTTTTCTATGGACACGGCTTTCAGTAAGTTTCGCTCTTTTTTCAGTCTTTCTCAGAATGTGGCTCAAATATTGCTCGTAGATGTTGCCTAGAACGTCAGCATCTATTGCTGAAAAATCATAGGAAATCGTGAAAAACCTGTCTTTAGTGTAATATAACCCCCTTATCAGTTGTTGCAGAACTTCATTATCGACTTCCAAATCATCGCATAGATGTTTAGCAAATATCTTACTGTTGTATTTTTTATCGAAAGAAGCGAATACTTCTCTCAAGCTCTTTATTAACTGTCCTTTACCTCTGCTTTCCCATTCCCTCATACTAGAAATCAGAGTTTTTGCTTCAAGTTCCCTATCTTCACAATTCCTGATAAAAATCAATCTGTCCAAAACTCGTTGAACAGACTCGTCCAATTCTTCTTCTGTCAGATGTTTGCTTTGGTTAAGTTTTGTTATGTTCCTTGAAAGCATCTCCCTAAATCTCGTAAAATCTGCTAGAAGTTGTTTGTCGATACTGGTTTTCTTGGTTTTCTTGCCCCATTTTTCAGCTTCTTTGTTCAGTAAACCTTGTTCAAAACTATCTTTCGATAAAAGCCATAATTCGTCAAACCTTTTCAAGAATTCATAAGAACGAATTGTTGTAAAATGACTCTGTAAGTAATTGGCAGCTCTCCACTCGGCATTAAGTATTTTTACAGCTTCAAAATCTGTAAGAACAGCCCAAGTACAGCCTTTATGCCAAGCATAGTTTACAGCTTGTTCAAAGAATTTTGGCTTATCCAAGTCCACTTTTAGTGATTTTGCTTCCAAGAAGAACTTAGGAATACCATTAATCCTGAATCCATAATCAACACGCTTTTTAGATATTTTCTCTTCCGCCGTAACCTCGGTGGAATCTTCAATATTCCAGCCTAAAGCACGAAACAAAGGGAGAATGAAATCCTTCTTAGTCATCTCTTCATTGTATTTGCTGACTCTGTTTTCTCTCAAAACTTTGTTATATTTCTCAACAAGCCTTCCAATTTCTTCTTTCGCAATCTTCTTGTCAATGTATGGAACAGCCAAACAGTATCTACCAACTCTTGATATTCGTTAGGAATGTAATATGTTTTGCTTTAATAACTATAAAGAAATCTTTGAATGATTATCAACAAACAATTGAACATTAAATAATGAACTTCTAGTGTTCGTGAAGACAAACCGGAATCAACACCCGGCACATTTCAAAACATGGAAAACCCAACATACTACTATAGCGTGCACATCCTTA
>JACUTN010000080.1 GCA_014859805.1 Candidatus Bathyarchaeota archaeon | reverse complement strand
ATTGTGCCAAAGACAACAACTTGAACCATTCACACGTTTTTCCACCACACACCAGCACACCGTCGCCAACAAAAGCCTCAAGGAAAGCAGCATATTTAGATCTCAATACCACATCAAACCAGCCCACAACATCGAAGAAGCCCTTAAACAGGTAGACGTATGTTTCGAATATGTCACAGGCGAACACAGTGACAGACGCAAGACCTTCCGTAAGACAAAGCAACGACTTAAACCAAAAGCCAGAACACATAGGAAAAGGTTTTTAGTTCAGTTGTTATATGACAGTCTGCAAGTAAGTTTAAGATACATTGAGGTAGATATTTAATGTCTGTATTTGCAGCACCAGGAGCGTACGACCGTGCAATAACCGTTTTCTCACCAGACGGTCGGCTGTTTCAAGTTGAATACGCAATGGAATTGGTTAACCGTGGAGCAACAATTTTGGGGATACAATGCCGTGAAGGAGTAATTTTAGGGGCAGAGGAAACCGTTGACCCCCTTGAAGAAGCAGAATCTTCTTGGAAAATTTTCAAACTTGACAACCACATAGGAACAGCCATAGTGGGCTTAAGCTCAGACGCAAGAGTCTTAATAGATAATGCACGGATATACGCCCAAAGCAACAAATTAACATACGATGAGCCAATAGACGTAGAAGTGGTAACGAAAAGAATATGCGACATAAAACAGCTCTACACACAGCATGCTGGCGTGAGACCCTTCGGAGTTTCAATGATCTTCGCTGGAGTAGACAAAACTGGAAACCACGTGTTTGGCACACATCCAAGCGGAACATACCGAGGCTACAAGGCTAGAACAGAAGGCGCAGGAAGAGAAACGGTAGTCAAAATGTTGAAAGAGGAATACCGTGAAGAGATGAGCCTTGAAGATACCATAAAGCTTACAGTGAAATGCCTCGTGAAAGCCTTAGAAACTAGACAGTTGCCGCCTAGAATAAAGATAGCGGTTATTCCTTCAGCAACCAAGAAAATGGAAATGCTCAGAGACGACAAGATTGAGGAATACCTAAAGGAAGTAGGTTCAGGCAAGTGAAATGGGGATGGGTGAAAAATACACAATTGCCCGTTTCACAAAAGATAATGGGCACTTCGAGGTTCTCGTAAAACCCGAAAAAGCATTACAATATCGCATGGGAAAAATACTAGCAATAACAGAAGCCTTGGCTACTGAAACCATATTCTCAGACGCAAACAAAGGCACCAAGGTCTCAGAAGAAGCCCTGCGCAAAGCCTTCGGAACAACAGAACCACTAAAGGTCGCGGAAACAATCCTGAAAAAGGGAACAATACAACTCACAACCGAACAACGCAGAAAAATGATTGAGAACAAAAGAAAACAGATAACAGCCTTCATAGCAAGACAATGCGTCGACCCGAGAACAAACCTTCCACATCCACCATTACGCGTAGAACAAGCCATGGAACAAATCCACTACTCAATAGACACCTTCAAACCAGTTGAAGAACAAGCAAAGGAAATAATCAAACTTTTACGAAGTGTTCTACCATTAAAAATGGAGCAGGTGTCAATTGGAGTTCGCATACCACCAGAATACGCAGCCAAAGCCTACGGAACAATCAAGGGATTCGGAACAATAAAACGTGAAGAATGGCGCGGAGACGGTTCATGGCACGGAGTCCTAGAGATGCCAGCAGGCTTATACGGTCCATTCCTAGAAAAAATTGGAGAAATAACTAAAGGAAGAGCAGAAGCAAAAATGCTCTCCTAAAAATGATTTACTACGAATGTATGGATGTGTAAATTATGCCAACCTTTTTTGAAAGAAGACAGCTTGTAACACCTGGAGATTTGCTTGCAGAAGGAACATACCTTGCAGGCGAAAACACATACAAGGAAAACAACAAAATTTATGCATCAAGACTGGGGCTTGTGCAATACGAAGACAAAAATGTAAACGTTGTTGCTCTCAGAGCCTTTTACATCCCAAAATTAGGCGACACCGTCATAGGAACCATTGTGGAAGTTGGTTTCAGCGGGTGGACGCTAGACATAAACTCGCCGTATTTGGCTATTTTAAGGGCTTCAGAGGTCTTAAGCAGGCCTTTCAGACCGCAGGAAAACGACTTATCCAAAGTTCTTGATGTAGGAGACTTGGTAATCGCAAAAATAATAACCTATGACAGAACACACGACCCACGACTAACAGTAGGCGAACCTGGACTTGGAAAAATAACCCGTGGACAAATTGTAAAAATGACCCCGACAAAGATCCCCCGCGTGATCGGCAGAAAAGGCTCAATGGTGTCCATGATAAAACAGGAAACAGGCTGCCACATCATTCTTGGACAGAATGGAGTCATATTAATTACTGGTAAAAGCCTGGAAGATGAACAGTTGGCAATGATGGCTCTTCGTAAAATTGAGTGCGAATCTCACACATCTGGTCTAACGGACCGCATAGCTCAGATGATTAAGAAAGAAAAAGCAAAACAAAAGGAGGAAATAAAGAATGAGTCAGAAACCTGAAAAGTTAATCGATAAAAAAGGTTTAAGATTAGACGGAAGAAAACCAGAAGAATTAAGATCAATAAAAATCGAAGTAGGTATCTTACCAAACGCTGACGGCTCAGCATACATCCAGCAGGGGAAAAACAAAATTTTGGCTGGTGTATTTGGTCCAAGAGAGCTGCATCCTAAACATTTGGCACTTCCAGATCGAACAGTTCTGAGATGCCGCTATCATATGGCACCTTTCTCTGTTCAGGAACGCAAGTCACCAGCGCCGTCGAGAAGAGACATAGAACTTTCAAAAGTCATTCGAGAAGCTCTTGAACCCTCGATTTTCCTTGAATACTATCCGCGGACAGGCATAGACATTTTCGTTGAGATATTGCAGGCTGATGGAGGAACGAGATGTGCAAGCATTACAGCAGCATCGTTAGCCTTAGCGGATGCTGGTATTCCAATGCGAGATCTAGTCGTTGCTTGTGCAGCTGGAAAAGCTGACGACACTATAGTGTTGGATTTAATGGATACTGAAGACAAAAAAGGAGGCGCTGACGTACCTGTGGCTTTAATGCCGAATCTTAACGCAGTAACATTGTTACAGATGGATGGAATTTTGACGTTTGAAGAGTTCGAAAAAGCAGTAAATCTAGCCCTTAAAGGATGTAGAGAAATCTACACAATGCAAAAGGAAGCGTTAAAAGCCAAATATGAAAGTGTAAAGGAGGTTGAAGAATAATGTCGTCGGTAATTGTTCGTGTGAAACAAAAGCAGATTATGGATCTAATCGCGAAGGGAAAAAGGCTTGATGGTAGAGGTCTAACAGATTATCGTGAAATAAAAGTTGAACAAGGACTAATTGAACGGGCTGAAGGCTCAGCAAGGGTTCTCCTCGGAAAGACAGAAATCATGGCTGGAACAAAAATTGAAATCGGCAAACCATTTTCAGACACGCCTAATGAAGGCGTTCTAACCGTAAACGCTGAGCTTGTACCGCTAGCGTCACCAACCTTTGAGCCTGGACCACCGAAAGAAGACTCTATAGAACTTGCCAGAGTTGTTGACAGAGGAATAAGAGAATCAAAAGCACTTGACTTCAAAAAATTATGCATAAAACCAGGTAAAAAAGTGTTTGTGATTTTCGTGGATGTTTACGTGCTTAACCATGACGGAAACCTAATAGATGCCTCCGCATTAGCAGCTCTCGCCGCTTTGCTTAATACGAAGATGTTTAACTACGAGATAGAAGAAGATGAAGTGAAAATAAAACCCGGTTACACCCCGCTCCCAGTCGGCAAACATCCGATTGCTGTTACTTTTGCGAAGATAAATGACAAGCTCATTGTTGATCCATGGCTTGAGGAAGAGCAGACAATGGATGCCCGGCTGACCATGACAATTGATGATGACAGCAACGTATGCGCAATACAGAAGGGAGGCAGCGGATACTTTACACCGAAACAAGTATTAGAAGCCGCTAAAACGGCTATGGAGAAGGCCGAGGAAAATCGAAAGAAACTAAAGTGGTGAAACACACGTGGGAAAGAGAACCAAAAAAGTGGGACCGACACGCGGGTTAGGCTCCCGATACGGAGCCACTGTCAGAAAACGCTACATCAAAGTAGTTAAGGGAATGAAGAAGCCCCAAAGATGTCCGCAGTGCGGGCTTCGACGAGTGAAAAGGGTAAGTGTTGGCGTTTGGAAATGCCGGAAATGCGGGTTCACGTTTACTGGTGGAGCCTACACTCCAATCACTAAGCTTGGAATAGTGGCAAAGCGTGTAGCTAAGGGAACAGTTGCGGAAGAGACAGTAGCAACCGAGTAAAAACCAAGTCGCAGCTTTTTTCTAACATCGTTAGTGATTTAGACATTGGTTAGAAAATCGTTTATCTTATTGACTACTTCGCGGAGACCCGTAAAGAACACGAGAACATTTTGCAGAGATCTTTCAAACACTTTTCAAAACGTTGTGCGGATAAACCGTGGCAAATTGAGCCTTGGCGGAGTCGCTGAGAAAGCATTAGAGCTTGACGCAGAGAAGGCGATTATTATTGGTAAATGGAGGGGAGACTCGGGAAAAATACAGTTTTTTAGAACAAGTGTGAAGGGGTTAGATGTTGTTCCACCATTGATTTACGTAAAAGGTGTAAAGTTGCGTAGAGATTTCGAAGA
>JACUTN010000079.1 GCA_014859805.1 Candidatus Bathyarchaeota archaeon | reverse complement strand
ATTACGCCATTCTGCAGATCTTCTCTATCATCCGCACCATCTTAACAGAGTAACCCCATTCGTTGTCGTACCAAGCAAGCACCTTAACTAAGTTCCCAATAACCATCGTAGAGCGACCGTCCACTATCGCCGAATACGGGTTATGTATAAAATCAGATGAAACCACAGGCATTTCAGTGTAATCCAAGATTCCCTTCAGCACTCCATCGGCTGCCTCCTTAAACGCAGCGTTAACTTCGTCTTTCGTAACTTCTCTTTGCAGCTGCGCCGTGAAATCCACTATAGAAACGTCTGGTGTGGGAACACGCAAAGCAAGCCCATTCATCCTTCCCTCAAGCTCCGGCAACGTCAAAGTCGCCGCCACCGCTGCTCCAGTGGTTGTAGGAATAATATTGAATGCTGCCGATCTTGCCCGCCTCAAGTCGCTATGCTGCATGTCAAGAAGCCTCTGATCATTGGTCATTGAATGAATCGTATTCATAATGCCAGCTTTCACACCGAACTTATCGTTCAACACCTTAGCCACAGGCGCCACACAATTCGTCGTACACGAAGCCAAAGAAACAATGTGATGCCTCTCTGGATCATACTTGTCATCGTTCACACCATAAACCACGGTCAAGTCCGCACTTTTAGCCGGACTCATCGGCGCAGAAACCAACACTTTCTTAGCTCCGGCCTGCAAATGCTTTGAAGCGGCTTCCCTTGTCCTGAATCTTCCCGTAGATTCCACTGCCAAATAGACGCCCATTTCTCCCCAAGGCAACTTCGCTGGGTCTGGCTGTGCCAAAACTTTCAATTCTTGCTTGACAACACCGTTTTTCTTTATAACAATAACATCTTCCTTTGCTTCTGTGTCAAAGGGTAACGGCCCATGCACCGTGTCATGTTTTAGAAGGAACGCCAAAGTCTTGGCGTCGGTTAGGTCGTTGACAACCATGAAATCTATTTCTGTTCCAGTTTCTAAGGCTGCTCTGTACAAGAGTCGCCCTATTCTTCCGAATCCGTTAATAGCCACTTTTGTTTCCATTTTCAGTCACCATGTTTGCTCAATTTATTCTGAATTCATCTAATTAATCTTATCATGCTCCAACGGATTAACGTAGCTTCCTTAACGCCATTTCAGCAGCAAGAACCATAGGCTCCCAAGTTTCATTTAATGGCGGCGCATAAGCAGTGTCAGCCTTAGCTAATTCCCGCACAGTCATCTGTTTCTGTATAGCAAACGATAATGCGTTTATGCGTTGAGTCACTTGTTCGCCCCCGATTATCTGAGCCCCAACCAGTCTTTGACTTTCTTTTTCTACAACAATCTTGATTTTGATTGATAAGCCGCCTGGGTAATATTCGGGTCTAGTTTTTGAAGTAATCCTTCCGACAACTGTTTCAAGTCCAGCCTTCTTTGCAAAAAACTCAGTTAACCCCGTAACACCTATCTCAGTGTCGAAGAACTTCGTCACGGATGAACCTAATACTCCATTGAAAACGGCGTATCCACCAGCTGCATTGATTCCAGCTACTTTTGCTTGTTTGACAGCTGTTGTTCCGAGTTGACATAGCGTAGGTCTTTGGGTAACCATGTTAATGGATTCTACACAGTCTCCAGCAGCATAAACATCCTTAACGTTAGTTTCCATTCTCATGCTGGTCTTTATCCCTCTAGTTTCGCCTATTGCGATACCTGCCTTCTTGGCTAGTTCAGTGTTTGCTCTTATTCCAAATGCAGCGATGATTAAATCCGAGTTTATCTGCTCCCCCCCAGCGATTATCCCTGTAACTTTGTCCGTGCCGAGGAATTCCTCAACTCCCTTGCTAACCATTATGTTTATGCCTTTCTCCTGAAGCATTTCCTGCACGTTTTTAGCCATGTCTGCGTCAAGCATGGCTGGAAGGATCTGTGGCAACAACTCAACAACAGTTGTTCTCAAACCTCTCTCTTGAAGTGCTACTGCAGTTTCGAGTCCTATGAGACCCGCGCCCATAACAACCGGTGCCTTTACACCATTCGCTATCGCTTGATCAATCTTTTTCCCGTCTTCTATTGTTCGAAGCACTTGGATTCCCTGTTTTTCTCGACCCTTAATTGGTGGTACAAAAGGATAAGCTCCAGTGGCAATTATTAGGCTGCCGTACTGAAGCGTCTCTTGTTTTCCTGTTTTGTCTTCTATTTCAACAGTCTTGTTTTTTGTGTCTATGTTTGTCGCTGTTGTTTCTAACAGGAGGTTAAGTTTCATCATACGGAAAAATGATGGAGGAAAAACTACGAGTTTTTCGAAGCTTGGTATGTGTCCACCTAGAGCAAAGGGGATTCCGCAAGGCGAATAACCCGCGTGTTTTTGCTTAGTCATAAGCGTTATTTCTGCTGTCCGATCTGTTTTTCTAGCGGCTGCTGCTGCATCTACGCCTGCGGCGTGTGCACCAACTATTACTATACGTCTCGGCAAAACTTATCCTTCTTTTATCAAGGTTTTATGCCATTCAACTGCCTGATTAAAGTCCATCAAGTTGGCTAGTTCTGTCTGTAGGTTTGATGGTTTTATTATTAAAAGCCAGCCTTTTCCGTAAGGGTCTTCGTTTAGAATTTCTGGTTTTGACTGAACCTCTGTGTTTACTTCTTCTATTTCTCCACTCACCGGCGCAACCAAATCTGAAACAGCTTTTACAGACTCCACTGTGCCGTATGGTTCGTTTTGCTTCAATGTTGTTCCGGGGGTTGGTAGCTCGGCGTAAACGATTTCACGGAGTTGTTTTTGAGCGTAGTCCGTTACGCCAATGCGAACCTTGTCACCTTCAACTTTAACCCACTCAAAATCCTTTGTGTAATACAGGCCTTCAGGCACTTCATATCCGTCTATCTTCACCATGTTTGTTCACCTTTCAAATGATTGCTATTTCTTTCACATATCAGCCTTTAAAAGTTAACCGCTACTTGACGCACTATCACAATGATTACAATTGACAATTCTTAGGCAGATATAGAAGTAGAATAAAAACCTTAGAATCTAACGTTCTCGCTTTCCGTTTATGTAGTCTTCCACCCATTGTTTAGCCGTATAATCTGGCACTTGAGTTGGCGGATGTTTGAATGCGTACGAGGATATGCTTATCAATGCACCACCTATCTTGCGGTTCAAAGCAATTTTCACCGCTCTTATAACGTCAATCACTACTCCCCCACTGTTAGGCGAATCCTCAACCTCAAGTTTAGCTTTTATCGTTACAGGTTGGTCACCGAATTTTCTGCCCTTAAGCACTATATAACAGATTTTTTTGTCGCCAAGAAACGGAACATAATCTGACGGGCCAATTCTCGTCGGCACATCATATGGAACAAGGCTTGTAACAGCCTCAGTCTTGCTGATCCGCTTTGTCTTCAACCTTTCCTCAACAGTCATGTTTTGGAAGTCCGTGTTTCCACCTAAGTTTAGCTGATAAGTCTTGTCAACCCTCACTCCCCTGTCTAGGCAAAGCTTAACCAAGTTCCGATGCAGAATAGTTGCTCCCAATTGACTTTTTATGTCATCTCCAGCCACCGGCAGCTCCTTATCCTCAAATTTTTTGCTCCATTCAGCGTCTGAAGCTATGAATTCAGGCATACAATTCACAAAGGCGCATCCAGCATCCAAAGCCGCTTGGGCATAGAAGCGGGTGGCGTTTCTACTTCCAACAGGCGAGTAATTAACGAACATGTCTGCTTTTGTCTCTTTCAGAGTTTCCGCAACATCTGCCTGTTTGACCTGACTATTATTGTAAACTTTAAAGGCTTCTCTCATATGGTTAGCCACCCCGTCGAGAATTGGGGCTGGTGAAACGTTCACGCCTAAAGGTGGTACATCTGCGAACTTTGCACAACAGTTTGGTTTTGCAAATATGGCTTCAGCTAAATCCTTTCCAATTTTGTTCTTGTTGACATCGAAAGCTGCAACAAATTTTATGTCGCTTATGTAGTATCCGCCGAAATTCACGTGCATAAGTCCGGGAACTATGACATTTTCCTTTGCATCTTTATAATATTCCACTCCTTGGATGAGGGCGGACGCGCAATTACCCACTCCTGCTACGGCGACACGAATTTCTGGCAAGTTTTCACTTCCCCTTTTCATTAGATGGTCAACGTTTTAAGAGTTGTCGTCTATAACTCTTTCTTGGGAATAGGCAAGGTTAAAAGGGGATGTTTAAATAAAGAATCAGAAGATGGATGAAAGCACCATGAATGAAAGTAATGTTGACGTGAAATATGAGCCATTCAAAGAAATCGTAGTTATGCAACGGAATTCGTTCTCATCCCCTGACGACATAGCAAGATTCGCATCAATAATTGCTGGAGGCAAAACAACTGGCTTATACTGGGCTGAAGGGATGGTATTCCTGTATTTCCCTCTTCCAGCATCAACGGAAACAGCGGCCAAGGCCCTAATTGAGAGCAGACGGGTCTACTGGACTTTTGTTGGCTATGCACCCATGCCAAACTATCGACTGATAATTGAAACAAAAGAGAAAATAATGGTTCCAGTCATTGACATGTCTTCCAATCCAATGTTTAGAAAAGTTGCAAAATGGTTGAAGGAACAAAAATAAACTCGTTTCTAAAAGCACTCGTGAAACTCGTTGAAAATATTACGCATTAAAGGAATAGTCTTCTCCGGAAAAGGCGAAGGAGCAAAATTCATTGAACTTCCATGGGTGAAAAAGCAGATA
>JACUTN010000078.1 GCA_014859805.1 Candidatus Bathyarchaeota archaeon | reverse complement strand
AAACCAGCTTGTTTACGCCTAAAATTTTAGTAGGATTTCGGCAAGCCCAAAACATGTTCACCGATGAAAGCCAAAGCCATCTGATGAGTCACAGGCGCAAGCCTAATCAGATTTACCTCTCTCCACCAACGCTCCACATCATACTCAACAGCATAACCATAACCACCAAAAGTCTGCATAGCATGATAAACAGCTTCAGTACCAGCCTCAACAGCAGCAACCTTAGCCATGTTAGCCTCAGCACCACAACGCTCGCCTTTATCGTAAAGCCAAGCAGCCTTGTAATTCAATAACCTAGCCGCTTCAATCTTCGCTTTTGTCTCAGCAAGCGGAAACTGGAGAGCCTGATGCGAACCAATCGGCGCACGAAAAACTTTCCTTTCTTTAGCATAATCAACAGCCTTCCTTATAGCCAAAAGCCCAAGCCCACAAGCAGCCGCCGAAAAAGACATCCTCTCAGGATTCAAAGTATCCAAAACAAGATACCAACCCTTATCCACCTCACCCAACAAGCTTTCCTCAGAAACTTTAAGGTCACTAATATAAACCTCAAAAGTCTTCGAATAATTAATCCCATGCTTCTCAATAGGAATAATCTCAACCGCTGGATCAGGCAAATCCACAACAAACAAGCTCAAACCCAAAGTCCTCTTCGCAACCTTCTCCAAAGGAGTTGTCCTTGTTACGAGCAACATTCCCTTAGCCCGGTCAGCACCCGAAATAAACATTTTCTGCCCATTAATCACATACTCGTCTCCTTCTTTCACAGCCATAGTCCGAGTGTTCAAAGTATTCGTTCCAGCATCAGCCTCGGTTAAAGCCAAACAAAACTCCAAACCCTTGGCAATCTTCGGCAAATACTTCTCCTTCTGACTCTCATTCCCATGCTTCACAATGGACAAGCCGCCGAACACAGAAGACAAACACAGAAACCATTCACCACCCAACCCGCAACCCTCAGAAACCAAAGTCTCCATAGCCAAAATCATATCAAACATCCCCATCCCACCTCCACCATACTTTTCAGGAATAATTATGCCTGGAAAATCAGCCTCAATCAAAGTCTTCCAAAAATCTTCAGGAAACTCGTGATTCTTGTCTTTCTCCCGCCAATATTCTGGACCAAAATCCTTAGCTATGTCAGCAGCTGCCTCAACAATCATTTTCTGCTCTTCAGTCAACTCAAAATCCAAAGCTTTTCCCTCGACCCAAGTTTTATGGCGAAAATATCTCTAAACTAAGAATATAAATTCTTTCACGAAGAAAATGCATAAAGCCTATGCTATCTTATTGATTGCTTAATGCGTTTTGCAGAGCATTAATCACGTTTTGTCTTCCCATAGTAAGTATGTAAGGACCCAGTCTTGGTCCTCGTGGCACGCCTACAAGAATCATATACAACGTTTTGAAGAACTTTGCAGGTTTCAGGTCATGTTTTTTGGCAGTGTTAAATATGGCGTTTTGTATTTTTTCAGCTTCATCTTCAACCTTTAGCACTTCAATCAATTCTTTTGTCGCTTGTCTCTCTTCCAAGGTCAGGCTTATGACGGTTTCTTTTATCGCTTCAAAATCCCCTACCCAATTAAACGCAAATTCAATTCGTTTCTTCAAATTTTCATCAAGCGTTTCGTCTTTCTGCAAATATCCGTAACTTCGAAGCTTTTCAGTCATGAATTCTTCTTCGCGCCCTTTTGGAGCCATCTTAGCCAAGAAAGCCAGCAGGTTATATGGCACATGAATGCTTGGTTTTTCAGGAGGCTTTAACGCCCAACAATACGCATACAAACCTTGAAGCTTAGCCCGTTCCTTCTCGTCTCTTATTGGTTTCTTTCCAAAGTATATGTCCTCTAAATGGTCCAGCTCGTTCATGTAGAATGGAATGTCTGTCACGTCTAGTGTACGGGTTCCAACGAATCTTTTCAACATAAGCACGAGCAGAGATCGCGGTGAGCCGTAACGAAACCAGACTTGAGGAGTCAGAACATTCCCCACGGAACTGGCGATTTTCCTTCCAGCCTTGTCAAGAAACATTTCGTAGCGTGCGTGCATAGGCGGTTCAAACCCTAAGATTTCTCGGCAGATCCTGTCGTTTATTCTAACAGAATCCTCTATGTCTTTCCCGTATGGTTCAAATCTTACGTCCAAGGCTTTCCATCTGGCTGCAAATTCACCTTTCCAGCTGAGTTTACCTTCGCCTTTAGCGACGTCTGCCTCCCCTTTGTAGCCGCACCCTTCTATCCAACGTCCTTTTATTTCCATGCCCTCGCAGACATACAAAGCTTTGTTTTCTTCTGGTAAGAATTCAGTGGCTTTTGTGGTGTATATGCGCCCGCAGTTTTTGCATACTGAAAAATAAGGCAAGACTTCCACGTAACGTTCCTGTCCAACTTCCTCCTTAACTATTTCTCCAACCCTCTTCGCGTTAACAAGCAGTGTTCTAATTTCTTCGTTCAATAATCCCGTTTCATAGGCTTCCTTGCCCGACATGTACTTGTATTCTATTCCACACTCGTCTAATGCTTCCAGTAACAACGAACTCATGTGCTCGCCGTAGCTCTGATGGCAACCAAAGGGATCTGGAACGGCAGTTACTGGAAAGCCCAAATATTTTTCTAGAGATTTTGGCAGTCCAGCGGGGACTTTGCGTAAACCATCCATGTCATCACAGAAGGCAATCAACTCTGAATTATAGTCTTGCCCTTGGATAGCTAATGTAACGGCGTAAGAACGGGCAGCATCGCCTAAGTTGCCAACGTGTGGAAGCCCTGAAGCGCCAAGTCCCATCTCCGTTCTAATCAAGTCTAAACTTCTGCCCAGCTTCCGCTCTCTTTCAATTACTTCGGCAGCCATTTTGTCGTACCATGTGCCACGGCCAATTATTTTCTCGCTCATACGATGCCTAGCCTCTACATGCATTAACCAGTCTGTGAATAAAAAATGTTTAGAAAAAGCGAAGGATTACTTTCTTTTCAAAGCGGCAGCAATCGCTAAAACGCCCAGCACGAGCAGTATTGTCGCCAAAGAATAAAGCGGCTCAATTGAGTACATAAACCACGCTCCACCAATCGCTATCAGTATTAGACCCATAGCAAATGTGCTGAATGGACCACGCTCATATTTGTGCGGGTTTGAAGTTCTAATTCCAGCTAAAGCCATTGTCCAGCAACCGTATAACGCAAGTATTAGTGGTGGAATCAAGGACCAGTCAATTAGATCCAATGGCATATAGAGGATTATGGAAACCACTAGGATTATCAAGAAAATTCCGATGGATAATAGTCCCCGATTCCCGTCTTCACTCATCTGGTTGCCTCTCACTCTATTTTTGCTCCACAATCTGGACAGAACTTTGAGGTTGAAGGAATAAGTTTCCCACATTTTGGACATTTAATTGTTCCAGCACTTGGAGGAGTAAGCTGTGTTCCGCATTCAGGACAGAACTTCGAAGTAGCTGGGACTTTTGCGGCGCATTTTGGACAGATCACTAAGGCAGCGGCTGGTGCCTGCGCTGGACCCGTAGGTGTCATAACTTGCGGTATAAGCACCATACCAGTTCCCAAGCCAGCTCCAGGTGATTTTCCAAGCTCTTCAGCAGCCTTCTTCACAGTCTCCATTCGCAACACTTCTTCTGGTCTAGCCCCTCCAGTTCTAAGCCAGAACAATCGCTCACGATATTCTGGTGTCGTGTCTATCCCTTCAAATCGCAGGTCTGTCAATTCCAAGCCTATTCGCTTAAAGTAGTCTAAAATGGCGTTTTTCACCACCATCGATGTCTCGTCAAGTCTTGTAAAAACAGTGATCAAATCATAATGTGAAAGCTCGTCAATCATTTTCTCATTTAAGAAACCACGCAGATAATTGTTAACGTCTTCAGTTGAGTATGCCTTTTGTCCACCAACAACCTCGTTCACGAAGAGCTGTGGATTTTCAACCTTGAACCAGAAAGAACCATGCACTTGCAATGGCGCAAGCTCAGTCGTTTGGGCTCGCGTTCCATATTTTCCAGCGAAAACCTTTGTTGAGACGAAAATCACTGTTGCTTTGAAAGGTTTTTCACCATACCCAGCAATTCGCGTCAGCAATCCAGTAATTAATGGCAAGTTCAGTGTTGTTAACGTGTGTCTTCCTGCACCGAAAACATCGTAGGCTTTGCCGTCTCTGAAAAACACTGCAACCTCATATTCATGCACTATTAGCTGGGCGCCCCATGTGATTTCTTCGTTTGGATATCTCCACAGAATGTCTTCTGCACCTGGGTTTTTCCATTCTATAACTTGCGGCATTTCAACTCACTCCTAATATTACTTCTCCTCTCTTATCAAAAGTTTTCTCAAAAGCCTCCAAAGTTTCAACCAAATGCTGTGTACGCTCTTTGGCCTTTTTGATTTCTTGTTTCATAACTTCCGCTTTAAACGCTTCAACTTCATTGACTATTTTCTCCACGTCATCAACTAGCTGATTGTCAAAATCAATCATTCTATCCAGATTCGCCTCTTCAACCTTCACTATGTTAAAGAAGCCAGCATACCCATAAGAAGCATGATCAATTTTTGCTGCTACGCGGTCAAACTTTGCGACAAGGCGGTCCACATCTGTCAAAACTTCAAATAAACGGCGGTCAGACAATTTCTGAAAAACATCTCTAAGGTCGCTTTTCGCTTCAGACAACCTTCGATATAAATGGTTCCTGATAAGCCTATCAGATTCTC
>JACUTN010000077.1 GCA_014859805.1 Candidatus Bathyarchaeota archaeon | reverse complement strand
GGCTCAGTTGAACTGCCAATGGCTGTAGGCTTAATAGGCGGAGCAGTGCGAACACATCCAATAGCGAAAATAGCCATAAAAATCCTAGGCGTAAAAACAGCAAACGAATTTGCAGAGGTTCTAGCGGCTGTCGGTCTAGCCCAAAACCTCGGAGCATTACGTGCACTAGCTCATGAAGGAATACAACGGGGACACATGTCGCTTCACGCAAGAAACATCGCTGTAGCAGCAGGTGCAACAGATAAACTGATAGATTTGGTGGCTGAAAAAATGGTTCAGGAACACAAAATCCGCATGGACAGAGCAAAAGAACTGATAGAGCAGTATAAAGCCTCTGGAAAACTCTAAAAAGCTGGGCAACCGCATTCTAGAAGCGGCGAGAAAATGAAGATAATACCCGGACCAGCATCAAAAAAACTAGGTGAAAGCATAGCTGAAATCTTAAACGTAGAAGCAGTGCCCGTATTTTTCAAAACCTTTCCAGACGGAGAATCCTACATCCGATTCAATATAGACTCTCTGCAAGACGAAGATGTTGCAATAGTGCAAACCACAAGTCCACCCCAAGATCAAAGGCTTATCCAGCTTCTACTCATGGCTGATAACGCTCTAGAGATGAAAGCAAGGAGCATAACAGCAGTGGTGCCATACTTTGCCTATAGCCGTCAAGACAAAAGATTTTTAGCAGGTGAGGCTTTCAGCGTAAAAACCATTGTTAAACTGCTTGAAAACTGCGGCGTAAATAAGATAATAACCTTGAACGCTCATAATCCGAAGGTGCTAAAGACTTTTAACATTCCTGTTGAAGACTTGTCCGCTATTCCCCTTTTGGCAGAGTATTTTAAAGCAAAGGGCTTAGTGGAAAACCCTGTTTCGCTCTCTCTTGGCAAAAAGGCTTTGAGTGTCGCAAAGGAAGCTGACGGTGTTTTGAAGGGCGGATTCGATTACGTTTCCACACGAAGGGATGTCGTAACGGGAAGCGTCACCTTAGAAGAAAAGCAGTTACGGATTGAAAATCGTGACGTGATAATATTTGATGACATCATAAGCAGCGGTGGAACCATGGCAAAAACTGTAAAATTCGTTAAAGAACAAGGTGCAAAAAAAGTCTACTCAGCTTGTGTGCATCCGTTGCTTATGGGCGACGCAAAAAAGAGAATTCTGGAAAACGGAGCTGAAGAGATAATAGGCACAGACAGCGTTCCAAGCTCAGTAAGCAAAGTTTCCATCGCTCCATTAATAAGCAAAGCCTTAACCACGTAAAGGAGCCTAAAAGTGGCTAAACTTTTCTTCCTACTTTCTGGAGAACATGAAACTCTCCCAGTTTCAGAGTTAAAGGCAATACTTGAAGCTGAAGGCTATACATACAAGGTTTTGGAAAAGCTGGACCAAGCATTAAGGCTTGAAACAGATTCGAATTGTGCAGAAGCTGCAAAGCATAGGGCAGCCTTGACAAGACTTTGCGGACTCGAACTGTTCACCTGCAAAGCAGAAACAAACGAGATAGTGACAGCCTTACGTTCCACAAACCTAAACAAAGCTTTAAGTGAGAGTGAAAGCTTCGCGGTTCGTGTTAAACGAGTGAAAAGACATGCTTTAGAACTCGATGAGATGACTCTTGAGAGAAAACTCGGCGAAATCATACTGAAAAAAGCAACAAAAGCCAAGGTGAATTTGAAAAATCCAGATAAAACATTCACTGGAATCCTAACAGATGAAAAATTCGTTTTCGGAGTGAAACTTGCTGACATTTTGCCGAAACCATTCTTTGAAAGACGACCGACAAAAAAGCCTTTTTTCCACCCTTCGGCAATGCAAGCGAAACTTGCAAGGTGCATGGTTAACTTAGCTAAACCTAGGGTTGGAGATTTAGTTTTTGACCCGTTCTGTGGAACTGGGGGCATGCTAATTGAGGCTGCGCTTATTGGTTGCCGAGTCCTAGGCTCAGACATAAAAAGAAGGATGGCGAAGGGAACGTTTCTAAACTTGGCTTACTTCAAGATTAAGCCTGAAGGCATTGTTGTTGCAGATGCACAAAGCCTACCAATAACAAAGGTTGACTGTGTTGTGACTGATCCGCCTTACGGAAGGTCTGCAACCACTGTAAAGCGAACCACAAAGCAGATAGTTGAAGAAGTTTTAACAAGCGTTCACCAATTGTTAGACAAGGGACAACGGATTTGCATGGCTGCACCAAAAACATTGAATATCAGCCGTCTAGGCATAGCTTTGGGGTATAAGCATTTAGAGAGCCATTTCGTTTATGTCCACAGAAGCCTAACAAGAGAAATAGCCGTATTCGAAAAGGTGTAAAAACATGAGTTTACGCGTGATTTTCCTAGGAACAGCTGGAAGTGTTCCAACGCCAAAAAGAAGCTTGCCAGCCATTCTCATACAGCGTAAAGGCGAACAGTTAATGTTTGACTGCGGCGAAGGCGTTCAAAGGCAGATGATGAAAGCTAAAACGGGGTTCCACAAGAAAATGAAAATTTTTGTTTCTCACATGCACGGCGACCACGTTTTAGGCTTGCCTGGGCTTCTGCAGACCATGGCTTTGCTGGATAGGGAAAGAAAACTTGAGATTTACGGACCGTCAGGAATAAAACGTTTCATTGAAGCAATCAAAGAAACAGTTCAGTTTGTCTTAACTTTTCCAGTTGAAATTCACGAGATAGAAGAGGCTGGTGTTGTCTGCGAAGAAGAAGAGTACGCAGTAAAAGCTGTTTGGGCAAACCATGCAATCCCAAGCCTAGCATATGCCTTAGAGGAAAAGCCAAGACCCGGGAAATTCTATCCAGAAAAAGCAGAAGCCTTAGGCGTTCCAGAAGGACCGTTATGGTCAAAACTCCAGCATAAACATAAGGTCAATTTGCCAGACGGACGGGTCATAAAGCCTGAACAAGTTGTTGGACCGCCAAGACCAGGAAGAAAAATCGTTTACACAGGCGACACAAGACCGTTTAAAGGATTTGTGAAGTTTGCGGCTGGTGCAGACTTGCTGATTCACGACGCCACATTGGATGATGAGTTGGCTGAAAGAGCCGCGGAAGATGGGCATTCAACGCCAAGTCAAGCAGCTGAAAACGCAAAAAAGGCTAAAGTGAAGCAGCTAATTCTGACGCATGTTAGTGCAAGATATGACGATACAAGCATACTGCTGGAGCAAGCACGGAAGGTCTTCAAAAACACTCGGGTAGCAGAAGACTTCATGAAAATAGAAATACCGCTTCTAGAAGTTAAGCGTGGCTAAACAAGCAATCTTTTTAATTTATGTACACTCTCGTCAACATGCTCAACAGACTCGATGGTGATTATTTTGTCGTAGGAGATTTCTCGCACTAAATTTGCAACTTTTTCCCAGTTAACGTTTCCGTAGCCTATTCCCAAGTGCTGATCGCTTTTCCCATAATTATCATGTGCATGCATGTGCACAATCTTGTCTCCAAAAGCTGTTAGGAAAAGTTCTATTTGCCCGTTGATGTTTGCGTGTCCAATGTCGAAAACCAAGCCTATGTTTTCGTTGACTTCGCTGTAAAATCTTTTGAAGTCTTCCATGCTCTTCATGATGAATGGGAAAGGTTCTGGCACGTTTTCTATAGCAGCTTCTACACCATGGTCGCTTGCAAACTTGAACAGTAAACGTGCGGTTTTTAGGTTTCTAGTCCATTCTTTGCCGGGGTAAAACATGCTTATGCCCGTTTTTAATCCTGGGTGGAAAACCCATACTTGACAGTTTAAGGCACTGGCGTACAGGATGGATTTTTCTAGTCTTTTTAGTATGGTGTTTAAGAGTGGTTTTGAAGGTGAAGCTATGTTTATGTCTGCGAAAGGAGCGTGCACCGTGTATTTGAAGCCGTAAGAAGCAGCTAACTCGTTTAAAATTTGAACCCTTCTCCTGTTTAGTGCATGGAAGCCTTCATCAACAATTTCTATGTAGGTTGTATCTGCTTTGAAGATGCGTTGAGTCATTTTTTTGAAGGGTTCGCCTAGACAATAAAGGGTGGACAAACCGATTTTAGGCTTAACCATAGGCTAACCTCAGCTATGCCCAAACAAGATAGGCATGTGTCGTGCAAACATAGCTAAAGCCTGTTTCTATAAGCTTTTTGCTTCATCTTCAGTTCTAGTTTGTTTAGCTACGTTATAAGCGTCATATGTGGCTATGACTCGGATAACGAAATCTACAATTTTTGAAATAAGGGTAATGAAAGATGTCCAGTACGTCCACCATGAAGAGTAATCAAACCATTGAAAATGAATAGATAAAGAGATGAGACCGTAGGGGATTGTCAGAAGGACGGCTGGAATAAGGAAAGCTATGCCCCTTAGTATTCTTCCGCAATAGACTTGCCCTAATCCAGGAAAAAAGAATGAACCAGCTGCACATAAATACGGATCTCTTTCTCTAACCGACAAAGTCGTCACCAGCGATTCACATTTTTAGTTCATTGTAACGAAAAAGGTTTTCTTGCTTATAATTGATCTGTTTAACAAAACAGCACTCAACCAAGCTACCAACTCGATGGAAGATATAATCAGACAAAGCGTGAACTTTATAGTTCTCTAAGCCCATTTAAACTTGGGAAAACCATGGTTGAAGAAAAAGACATACTGGAATTTCTCAAACCCCGCGACGGCAAGGCATCACTCAACGAAATCGCAGAAGGATTAGGCATACCCAAATATGGACCTAACTCCGCTTATGCACTTTTACAGTCTTTGAAGACTAA
>JACUTN010000076.1 GCA_014859805.1 Candidatus Bathyarchaeota archaeon | reverse complement strand
ACTTCCTTTTTCGATTTTATCTCCAACATTTGCTGAAACTTTGACAACTGTTCCCTGCATCGGTGCGGTTACAACCGCCCTTACCTCTTTCGCAGCTTCCTTGGCAGCTGGAACATGTTCTTCCACCTTTGAAGGGGTCTTAGGCTTGATTCCCTCAAGCTTCTCAACTTTAACCTTGTATTCTACGTCGCCGACGGCAACTCTAAGTTCTTCACCAACACCAGATGGAGGCATAACCTCTTCGAACCCTGTCCCAACGGTTCCCAAATCTTCAATCTTGACCTCATGTTCTTCTCCGTTAAGCTTGATCCTAAAGGTTCCAATTCCACTCTCCTCAACTCCTTTCAGCTCCAGTTCTTTGGGTGGAGGCACCTCGGCTTCTTCGGCAGTCCCACTTTTGAAAAGCCTTTTCAAAACAACACACACCAGTGCAACAACGGCTAGGGAGGAAAATACACTAACCACACCAATCAATGTCATGAGCAAACCGAATTCCAAATCCATCGATTTGATCCTCTCTTAAATGTCGGAATTGTGTTATTTCAACACGTTAATTAATAAGTTTCGTAACACCAACCACATCTAATCCAAAAAGTGCAGAATATGTTGCAATATTATGCTCGAACAGAAACATCTCCAACGAAAACACGCTTCACAGTTCCGTCCTCAAGCCTTAGAACCAAAGCACCCTCATAATCAACGTCTAAAGCCACCCCACTCATTTTTCCAGTTGGACCAGTGACTTCCACTTTGCAACCGAGAAAACCAGCATAATTTTTCCATTCCTCAAGAATTGGATTAAACCCTTCCTTAATGAAAAGTTCATAAAGATTTTCCAGCCGTTCAAGCAAAGCTCTAAACAACTTTTCCAGCTTAACTTTTCGACCAACCTCTTTTTCAAGTGAAGTCGCAACTTTTTTCAGCTGTTCTGGAAAAACGTTTTCCACATCAAAATTCACGTTGACCCCTACGCCCACTACGACAAAGTTAACGGTTTCGCCTGTCGTGTTCATTTCAGCCAGCACACCGCAAATCTTCCGTCCATTCACCAGCACATCGTTAGGCCACTTAGTCTCCGTCTTTAAATCGAACATTTCACGCAAAACTTTAGTCACCGCCAATCCAGCCACGAATGTGAGTTTAACGGTTTCTGTCGGGCTGAGGTTAGGTCTGAGAATTAGGGAAAACCACAATCCGCCAGTTGGAGAAATCCATTCTCTGTCAAGTCTTCCCCTGCCTTTCGTTTGAGTTTCTGCAATTACAACTGTTCCTTCACTGGCGCCGTACGTAGCCAGTTCTTTAGCCCACTTGTTTGTTGAGTCAACTTCACGGGAAAACAGAATGCTTCTTCCGAAACGTCTGGTGCATAAGCCATCTTGAAGCTGATTCACGTTTAGCTTCGTTGACATGTTGATCCGTCACCACACCTTGTTACATCATTAATTTAGTCCTTGCATTTCAGATATGTTAATATATTAACTAATAAAATATTACAGATTCCACTTAAAACTAATGGAGGAAAATATTTGAAAGGATATGCTGGTCGAATTCTTCACATAGACTTGGCAACAGGAAAAACTCACGTTGAACCTTTGAATGAGGAATACGCGAAAAAATATATTGGTGGAATAGGTCTCGGCATCCGACTGTTACTGGATCATTCTAAGCTAGGAATAGAACCGTTCAGCCCAGAAAACCCGCTAATTCTGACAACAGGACCAATATCAGGCACGATGTGGCCTACTGGCGGGAACGGACACGCCTTTGTTTCAAAATCGCCCCAGAGCTTTGGTGTTGGCGAATCCAAATCCCATGGTTCCTTCGGCACAGAACTGAAAAGAGCTGGATACGACGCTGTAATTTTTGAGGGGAAAGCTGAAAAACTGGTTTACGTGTGGATTGACGATGATTCAATTCAAATTTTAGATGCTTCTCATTTGATGGGTAAATCACCAGCTGAAGCAGAAGACATCATAAGGGAAGAGTTAGGCGACTATTACATTCGTGTTGCAGCCATAGGTCTAGCTGGAGAGAAGCTTGTTCGGTTAGCTTGCATAATCAATGACAAAACTCGGGCTGCTGGAAGAACTGGCATGGGCGCCGTTATGGGTTCAAAGAATCTTAAGGCAATTGCTGTGCGTGGAACACGGGACATTACAGTGGCGAAACCAGACGAGTTCATGGAGTTCATCAAGGAATTTCATGAAAGAATGAAAGGGCCAGCCACACAAAAATACAGAACATTGGGCACTGCAGCAAACGTGTTAGTGCACAACGCCATACCTTGTATGCCAACAAGAAACTACAACAACGCCTCTTTTGAAGGAGCAGAAAAAGTGAGCGGAGAAACCCTAAACGAAAGATTCGTTGCAAAAATCATAGGATGCAGCTCCTGTGCAATGCGATGCGAACACGTCTGCGTTGTTCCAGAAGGCCCATACAAAGGAACCATGACCAGAATGGAATACGAACCGTTATGGGCTATGGGACCATACTGCGGCGTAGACCGTTTAGACGCTATCATAAAGGGAATGGACCTCAGCAACTATTACGGAATAGACTCAATTGGCGCAGGAGTCATCGTCGGCTTCGTCATGGACTGCTACGAAAACGGAATACTGACAGAGAAAGACCTTGACGGGATAGATGCCCGATTCGGCAACCAAGAGGCCCTCATTCAACTTGTTGAAAAAATCGGCAAACGTGAAGGAATAGGCGACATACTGGCTGAAGGCGTGAAAATTGCTGGAGAGAAAATAGGAAAAGGAGCAGAAAAACTGGCACAGCATATCAAAGGAGTCGAGGTTACTGGTTACGACCTTAGATGTCTCAAAACGGCTGCATTAGGTTTTGCTGTTTCCTTCCGTGGGGCAGACCACAACAGACATGGAGCCTACGGCTTCGACGTAAAAGGGAAGGTCAACCGCCTAATCGTTGAGAAAGGCAGAGGAAAGATGGTTAAAGACTTGGAAGACCAATACACCCTAATTGATTCATTAATCGTCTGCAAGTTCTCAAGGGGCACATACTACAAAGGATTAGAAGACATGGCAAAGCTCTACAGCCTAGTTACAGGACTTGAAGTTACGGCAGAAGAGATGAGACTTGCCGGTGAAAGAATAAACAACGTTGCCAGATTGTTCAATATCAGAGAAGGCTTAGGCAGAAAGGATGACACATTACCGTACAAGGTTATGCACCTTCCAGTACCAGATGAAGGCTCATCAAAAGGAGCCTATGTAAGCCAAGAAGAATTGGATTTCCTGCTGGACGACTATTATGAAGCTCGCGGATGGAATAAAGAGGGCGTACCAACAATAGAGAAGCTCAGGGAACTGGAAATGGACGATTTAATCCACATAGCCAAGAGAAAAGCTGAGAAAGCAGAGGAGAGGTAACAATGGTCAAAATCCACGAAAGAAAATTTGTTGCAGCAGACCCTGAAAAATGCGTTGGATGCCAAGTCTGCGAGTACATATGTTCATGGACGAAAGAAGGAGCTTTCAACCCGTTAAAATCCAGAATACGAGTCGTCCGAATAAACCAGCTGATAAACTTGGCAGTTACGTGTAGACTTTGCGAAGACCCACCTTGTGTTGCTGCATGTCCAAGAGATGCCTTAACTCAGTCGGAGGAAACTGGTTTGATAATGGTTGATGAGGACAAGTGCAACGGGTGCGGATGGTGTATTGAAGCATGTGACTACGGAGCAATAATGTTACATCCAGAGAGGAAAGTTGTGTACGTCTGTGATTTATGTCAAGAGCAGGGTGAACCTCAGTGTGTTAAGTGGTGTCCAGAAGAAGCCCTAGAATTGGTTACAAGCGATGTTTTGGCACAGAAGGCAAGAATCACAGCAGTGAAGAAGCTATTCCAAGAAGCTCTAAAAGTTACTCCAATAACTTCCTAACCTTCTATTTTTTCATTTTTAAGTTTAAGGAAGAACCCTCACCAAACTATCTACAATATCTTGTGCCGAAGCTTCAACTTCAAGCGTTAACCCCTCTCCAAAATCAGCCTTTTTGGGTTCCATCAGTAACAGGGCAGTATTTGCCTTTGTCATCTTCGCAAGATACTCACAAAACATCCTTAGCGGAAGTGCATGTGTAGAATATGCTGGAAACGCCATTAACCGTTCTGGTCTTATGAGCCTTGAGTTTCCAGGTTTCAAGCCTAAGATTGCCGCGTCTATTAGAAGGATGTGCGTCGGATTGAAATCTATGATTTGCTGCATGAAATTCTCGGGAACAGTTTCACACTCGATTAAGTAAATTTTTTCAGAAACCTTTCCCCACAAATCTTGAACTATTTTAGTTCCGACAAAATCATCCATGCGAATGGGATTTCCAATGCCAGCTACAACCACTTTTTCAGCGTTTGAAAGCCATGTTTTTAACTCCTTCTCAACATCATATTCTTCGCTAACCATTAGAAAGCCGCCACAGAACTAACAAAAAATGAAAGGAGATAAAAGGTTATCTTTGCACCGTTTTGAGCAGTCTCTTTTCATGATCATAGATTTCTACGGTGAAGGGCAGTTGCCCAATGGCAAAGTGTGAGGCGCATGCGAAGCATGGGTCGTAGGCTCTGAAAGCCATTTCAACTTTGTTGAGTAAGCCTTGGTTTACGTTGCCGCCGTGGATTAAGCCTTTGGCTGCGTCACGAATTGACATGCAAATTGCTGGGTAATTGTTGGTTGTTGCAACAATCAAGTTCACATTTTTGACGAGTGCAT
>JACUTN010000075.1 GCA_014859805.1 Candidatus Bathyarchaeota archaeon | reverse complement strand
TTCTTGTTGATATTTCCAGCTGTTCTCCGAAGCCCTTTTTCACATAAGCGTTTTTTATGATGACTTTGTCACCTACTTTCAAATTACTAACAGTGTCAGCGTGTTTTCGCCATGCTGAAACCCATATTTTGCCAGTTTCATCTTTCACTTCAAAGACGGCGAGTTTCACAAGCTCTGCTCTGGATGTTTTTACATTTCTGAGCATTTGTATTGTAACGACGGCTCCTTTAACATTAACGTGTTTCAAGCCTTCCTTCAAGTCTGCTATTTTCAAAAATTCTTCTTTTAGTGTGATGGCTTCGACGTAAGTTTGGGAGTTAACGTGAATTTCCAAACCCTTGTTCATTGTCTTTTTCACTTTTGTGTTTACCAGTTGCAGTTTGACACCTTTCCTCAGCGTTTCTTCTAGCTCATCCACCTTTTCGTTCCAAACAACAACTGGTATTTCACCCGTTTCATCAGTAAACATAAACCGCACGACTTTTCCAGAGCTTGAATCTCGCCTTGCAAAAGTGGAAATTGGAAAAAGCTTTTTAACCGTGCCTGTGATGTTTACCCTCTTGTTTTTGTGGCGTTGAGTGATCCCTCCGATTTTTGTCACAAATTTGCTGATTGTGGGATAATCCTTTGCTTCTACATCCTTTGGATTAATTTCAATTCCACTTCTTTTTCTGACGTGTAACTCAACTCTTCCGCTGTAGTCTTCTTTTGTGTATCCGTGGGAAAAACGGATTATGTGTCCAACTTTCACTTTACCCGATTCCATGACTTCTGTCTTATCGTTCCACAAAACAATCCGTAAAATGCTGTTTTCATCGACAATAAACAAGCTTGCAACTTTCCCGCTTTTGTTCGCTTTAAAGGTTTTAGGAGGGAAGACCGCGACAACCCGTCCAACAACAGTAACATCATTCAAGCTTGGAATCAAATCCCGTATTGAAAGTGTAGGCGCTGGGGCTTCCTTTGAAACTTCTACACCAAACTCGGCTGCAATCATTCGCAAAAGAACGTCATCCGAAATAAAACTGCCTGTTTTCCTCTTTTCACTGTCTAATCTTTCTAGAATTTGCTCCCTTGAAATCTCCGGATGCGTCGCGAGTATCTGCTCAATCATTTTTTTAGCCGTCATTTCAGCTCGATTCCGCTCAAAATGAGGAAGATGAATGCTATAAGGTTTATTAAAACCGTCAACGAGTTGTTAACTGTGTAGAGACGGAGCCCGAATGAGTGATGGATGCAGAAATGCTTTTTGGTTTAGGCATTGCCTTAATATTCGCTGGAATACTCATCACCCTGATTGCAGTTATTTTGCTATTTGTCTCAAGCGTCAGAGAAAAAGGGAAAGTCAAGGGTGGCGGAGCAATAATAATCGGGCCTTTTCCAATGATCTTCGGAACGGACAAGGAATCAATCAAAACTGTTTTATGGCTCTCGATAACGCTTACAACACTCCTCATAATAGTAACGGTGATATTTTACTTGGTTTCAAAATAAAATGGAGAATACAGCAATGGTGATCCGTAAAAAACTTTCAAAATGTACGGATGATGAGTCAAGCGTATTCCAAAAATTCTTTTTGTTATTTATCATAGGTTTTTTCCTAATTTTTGTAGGCATCATAATTCTAATTGTTGCTGCTGTGCTTTCCGATGGTTCAGCAAATTTTGGTGCATTCATATTCATAGGGCCTTTTCCCATAGTTGTAGGTGCAGGACCTGAAGCGCCTTGGATGATTTTATTTGCTATAATTCTCGCCGTTTTGAGTATCATAATATTTCTGGTGTTACGAAGAGAAAGGAAAAAAAGCGAATCTTTAGTCCTTTAGCTTGACTTCTCCTCTTTCCCGTAAAACATGTATAAAAATATTAGAACTAACGCGACAAAAGTTGCTGTCATAATGATGTACTTGAATATTTCGAAGTATGCTCCTATGTTCATTGAACACTATCTCCTCTACCCTATTTTAAAGTTTAAATATTTAAAGAATAAGGTTTTTCCATTCCTTCATTAGCGAGTCGTAAAGCTCATCGCGTTCCTCTAAGGCATCATACCATTTTAGGATGTTTGCAATTTTTTGTGCTATAAGATGATAACACAAGTGCACCTCTCTATCTAAGACACGAAAGTAAAAGTCATCACACGAACAAAATTCAGCTTCAGGCATTAATAGATAATCCCGTTCCTTTCCAACAACAATCCAAACAATTCTGCCGCTTGGCTTGAAAACGTATTTTTTTACACGATTTTCTTTCAAGGCTTCAAAAGCCTTTATGAACCGTTGGCCGAAAACTTCGTAAAGCTTTGTTAAATTTTTGCCTGTTAATTTGCCTTCCTTTTTTGCTTTCTTGCATATATTTCTTAGTATGTTGACTTCTGACTTTTCGTCCATGCATGCACAGGCTCTTCGGTAGAGTTGACTATAATAGGAATTGTTAGTCTATGTTTATCGGTTCGCTCTTCTTTTCTTCTTTGGTTTTTGGTAATGTAACCTCTAAAACACCATTTTTGTAATGTGTCTTTGCTTCTTTCACGTTCACGTTTGCCGGTAATTTGACTTCCTTGTAGTATTTGTGTTGTGGAGTGTCAACTGATATGGTTAGTGTGTTTTCTGTTCCATGTAATTTTACGTCGTCTTTCTCAACACCTGGCAATTCGGCCACAATGTGGACTTCTCCATCCGTGTCGATAATGTCTACAAGAGGTTCTCGCTCTTCTTTTACTTGAGGTCCAAAACGGCTTGGCTTGACATTTCCGAACTCGCGTATTTCGGGTTTTCCATGAGGTCCTATTTTCACGCTGTAACCGTATACGAAAGGTCCCCATTCACGTACTGTTGTGCCGTCTGGGCGTTTGCGTTCTCTCACGTAGTCTTTTGGGACTTTTGAGGTGAATGTTTTGAACTCTTCTTCCATCATCTTTTCCATTTCACGGAACATTTTGTCAACATCTTCGAAGAACCAACTTCTGAAGAAGGGGTAGCGTCTTCTCCTCTTAAACCAATCTGGGTAATCATCTGACATCTTTCAGCCTCATTAAATGTGAAAGCGACATTACTCTATAAGTTTTATGCTAAAACTTGCATTGTCAGCTTAGGGTTCTGAGTTGATTTAAAGTTCCAAGGAAAGTTCCGTCAAGAAGATAAATTTCTGCATTTTCCATGTTCACTGCTTTTGACCTGAGAACGGGTCCCACAACTCTTGCAGTTCCACTGGGTTTTCTTTTGTTTAATGGTCTGCCTCCTAGAAATTCGTTGAAAGAGGGCATTATGAAAAGCTGTGAGGTTTCAGGCTTGATTTTGTAATGCTTCCGTAGTGTTCCCTCGACGCTTTTTTCAATTTTAATTCTATTTTTTCGCAGTAAAGTTTCAGCTAGTTTGGTTCCATTACACTCCATCTTTACCCAGACTTGTCTTGTTATTCTGAATCCTGCTGGGTCGCGGAAGGCTACAATGGGATGGACGTGTGCCATCACCAATGTTTTACATTTTAGTAGAGCGGGTGATGGCCAACGGTGCCCATGGAAAAGGCCAACTTCTCCTACTATTGAACCGGTTGCTGGTAGGATTTTTATGTTTTCCGGAAGTAGTGGTTCGAGGTTTCCGTCGTGGTTGCCGCGGATTACACATATTTCTTTTGTTTGCTTTTTTAGTTCGTCGAAGAAGTTTGGTATGTCGTGCCATTCGCCTGTTTGTGCAGTTGCAATTGTATGTTTTACGTCGCCTAAAATCAATAGCTTTTCTGGCTTATACGTGAACATGAGGTGTTTTAGTTTTTGTAGGAGTTTTGGAGTCTGAGTTGGGACATGTATGCCCTTTTGTGAGAGAGCTATTTCCCACCCTATGTGCAGGTCTGCTATCACCAGTGTTGTTGTTTTTCGCGTTTTTATCAATGCAGCTGGATAAGGTATTAATGGTGTTATCATTTCATTTCCTTTTCGGAATTCACTAAGCTAAGTATGATTCTGTGGATTTTCTGGTTTGCTGTTGCTATGAAAGCTACGTTTTGTTTCGGGCTTAGTTTAACGTTTAATGATTTTCCCTTTGGCGTTGTTATTTTTGCGCCTGCCTCTTTTATTATTAGCCAAGCGGCTGCCATGTCTGTTGTACGGAGTTTTCCACGTATGTCTAGGAAGGCGTCTGTTGTACCATCTGCCACATAGCATAGTTCTAGGGCGTTTGCTCCTAGGTGACGTATGTGTTTTGTTCTTTGGATTAAGTTTGTTAGTTTGGGCGCTATTTTCTGGATTTTGTAGGTGTTTAAGTCTATACCTATCACAGCCTCTTCTAAGGATTCGGTTTTTGACGGCGTTATTTTTTGGTTGTTTCGGTGGGCGCCTTTTCCTTTTTGCGCCGTGTACGTCATACCATGGACTAGATCAGTCACCAGAGCTGTGTGTATTGTGTTTATGGTGGGTTTTGTGGACACAGCGATTGACGTAGCGTAAAAAGGTATGCCTCTTACAAGGTTTGTTGTCCCGTCTATCGGATCTGTCGTTACAAAATTGTCGTTTGTAGTTTGACCATGTTTTTCTGTGCCGGATTCTTCGCTTATGAGTGTGAACGAGATTTCGTGTTCTTTTAAGGTGTTTATTATGGCACTTTCTGCCGCAAGGTCTATTTGTTTTATCGGGTCGCCACCTGCTCCTATGCCCAGGTTTGGTTGTGGCTGGTTTAGGTTTTTTAGGAGTGGGTTGATTTGCTCTTGTATGTTGTTTTTGCATCGAATTAGAATGTCTAGCCAGTTGATTTG
>JACUTN010000074.1 GCA_014859805.1 Candidatus Bathyarchaeota archaeon | reverse complement strand
TAGTATAGGCGGCTGTCGCCCGCCCGACCCGGGTTCAAATCCCGGCCAGGGCGCCATTTTCCAGAAAAGAGAACTGCTACGCAACGTTTTATTTCAGGAACGGATTACAGACTTCTGTGTGGAAAGAAGTTTTAACCAGCGATAATGTTATTTTCCCATTGTAACTATTATGATGCGAGAAAAAAGCAATGCCATACTTTACCCGTAAACAACGTTTCAAAATAGCTCTAGGAGGCTTTGTGTCGCTCGTAGGATTCGTAGTCTTAGCATTCACATTTCTAGTGATTACAAAAACAATAAGTGTTGAAAACATTTTACAACCTGATTTATTAATTAATGTTATGGTAATCATAGGCGGTTTAGACGTTCTTGCCGGAATTATATTGCTTCGCTCAAGATAGACTCTCAAACTTTGCTATTGGCTTCCCATTAATAGGAGACCGCCAACAACATTTACTATGCCCACAAAAACCCAAACTGCAAGACCCCAAAATGTTATTTCAGGCAATATTATAATCCAATCTACATAACCAGTTACTGTCACATATGTAAACAAACAAAGAAGCAAAACCCCTGACACCAAGATTGAAAGACTAAAGTATCTTCCAACCTTACGTGAAATCCGGAAAACACCGAATCTCTCCTCCTCTAGAGCTTTTTCTGCAGCTTTTTCAGCCTTCTTTTCAGGATGAACAACAGGTTTAGACGGTGCACGCACCACGATTTCCTTTTCATTCTTATTCTTTGTCATGGAAAAACGCCCTATCACATTGATTTCATTTAAAAGTCTGAAGTTATTACTGTTAAGTTTTCCTATTTCTGCCGGAGCTGTTCAGCCTAATCCAAGGTAACGTATGTAATGTCGGAATACTTCGCAAGTTATAAATCAATCTTAGTTTAAATCTATGAGACGAGATTGTAAACGGTGAAGAGTGTGTCTCAAGGAACAATAAGGTCTATCCTTCCGTTCTCTACTCTGTCCGAGAATCGCAGGGAACCGTTTACAAAAAAAATCGAAAGAGCCGCAATTTTTTGTTTGGCTGAACTAGAGAGAGCGAAGGGTGGAGGACTCGTTTTAAAACAGCCTTCTGAAAAGTTGGCTTTCATTGCAGAGGTTTGCTATCCGTTTTGGCTGGTTACTCTAGACAAGATAGGTCTCCTTTTTGACGGGTTAAGCACTACTTCCCAAACACTGGCATACTTAACCATTCCAGACATACAAGTTTTTCTTGATAACATGAGGAGCAGCTCCAAAACACGTCAAGCTTACATGACATTTCTGTCAGGCAATGTTAATTACTTTCAAGTTCCAAGTAACGAAGAAGGAAAGGTAATAGATGGATTAATTACAGACCGTGAATTCCTTGATGAATTCATCCCATGTCTATCTGAGGCTACACCAATTAAGACTTCACTATCCAACATGGTAACTGTTTCGCCTACGCTTAATGAGTCCTCAATTGCCTGTATTATGGAAGAACTCCAAAACTTAAAGTCGAAACTTGTGGAAGAACTCGATGCTCTTTACACGGGCATGAAACTCATTAACGCAAAAACCGAGAGCTTTATGAAAGCGATTCGTAACGAAATAAAAAAAATCGAAGAGGAACTCGGTAAAAAAATCGAAAAATGTAAAGCTTCCATGACGAAAGAAGTTGACGAGATACGTAGGGAATACGATGAAGAAGTAACGGAATATTCAAAGACGGTTGAAGAAGAGCTTTTCAGTTTGCAACAAGAAAAAATAAAGCTTGAGAAAACAAAGGAGCAGTTAACTAGAGAAATTGACCATTGTGAAGCTGAAATAGAAACCTGTGCAATCAACAAGGATGATGTTAGTGAACACAAATGGAGAGAGGAGAAAAATAAACTCAAAAAGCAGCTTTCTGAAATTGAAACTAAAGCGAAGGAACTTGATAAAAACATAAAAGAAGTTAAAGACGATAAAAACCTGAAAATTTTTGAGCTGAAGTCGGAACGTGACGCAAAAATCAAAGAAGCTACGGAGGATTTAGTAGAAATCGAATCGTCACGAGATGCCAAAATCAGGATTTATCAGGAAGAAATGGAAAAGTTTGAAGAGTTAACTTCGAGTGTAATCGACCAGATCGACAAACTGGCGAAACTGAGGGAAAAATCTATAGATGAGTTCGATAAGCTTGGAGTTCCACAAAAACGGAGAAAACGCTTTTCAATTTACATTCCTTTCTACCTAGCATGCTATCAATCTGACTCAGGAAAGCGTTATGTACATTTTTCCCCATCAATCGTGACCAATGTAAGTTTCTCGGTGAAATTCAAGGGAGCATTAGGCAAGATTAAAATTAAGCAGTTACTTCAGCCACGTTTCAAAAAAATAGTTTCGTTTCTGAGCAAATTTCCTCTTCTAATGGAACAAAACGCTGTGTTTAATCGAGAGATGAATGAGGCTTGTGCCAAGGCTAACCTAATGCGAACAAAAGAATCACGTGAATCAATTAAAGAAGGATTGGAAATGCTTAAAGAGGAAGGATGGTTTTCAGAAAAAAAATATGAATCTTTCAGCCAAATGCTAACGTGAAACAAATTCTCCCATCATTTGAGAATACACCTGCTGACTCTCTTTTTGCTTTTAACAAATGTAGATCTCTCTTAGCAATGGTCCTTTTAACCATGTGCAACAGCGTTTAAGATACCTGCTATGATCGAGATTGCACCGATAAGAAGCATGATGTAACTAGGTATAAATGGAAAAATGGGGGGCATGAGCCCTGCTTCAACTAAACAGGTCAGTAATACGAAGAAAATACCTATGCTCAACCCTGCTCCTCCTATGGCTATCTGCATACGATGCCGTCCAATCATTCTGAAGTAGTACGCCAATAAGACCAGCGCTGTTAACCCGATACAAGACATCAATGCGATTGCAGCTTCTGGGAAGAGCATGGGAAACAAAAGAAGTGCAATGGATACGATGAGGCCAGCTATGGGCGTGAAAGGATACAGAGGAGTTTTGAATGGTCTCTCCATGTGTGGCTTTTTCTTTCTAAGCTTCAAAAGAGAGAGGTTAACTAAAGCAAAAACCAGAAGCGATCCAAAGCTCGCCCCGTATCCAAGGAACTCTACGGCTCCTGTGACGCTTAGAAACATTACGAAAAGTGAGCCAGCGATGATTGCGACATATGGAGTTCCAAACCGCTGATGAGCAGAGCGTAGAAGCCTCGGTAGGTACGCGTCTCGACTCATTCCTTGAAGTATGCTTGCCTGAACAGTTAAAGAAGTGCCTAACGCAGAGAGACTTGCAACCATTCCAGCAACGGCGATCAAGGCACCTCCAGCCCAACCAAAGATTTTTTGAGCCGCAAGGTTCAGCAGGGGAACTTGCCAACCTGCTTCTTGGCGCATGAGCTGCGCTTCTTCTAGCGAAACTGTTCCCACGGCTGTGTAGGTAACGCAGATGTAAAGGGGAATTATCAACAGCGACGATAAGAGTAATGCTTTTGGAATGTTTCTCTCCGGATGCTTAATTTGCGCCGCTCCAGCCACAAGAGAGCGTACTCCAAAAAACATGGGAAACATGTAGACAGTAGCTGCGAAAACTTTGGGTATATTAATGGGCAAGTTTTTTGGAAAGACTTCTATGGGAGCTAACCCGTGGAATAATCCGCTGCCTACGAAGATGGCGAATATTGCTATAAAAGCAAGCACGATGGTGACGCCTGCTCCTTTCTTTCCTTTCACGCCTAATGCTGCCATGGCGATGACCACGATTACGGCGATAAGCGGTGGTTGTGTCAAATCAAAGCTTTGAAGGTTCAGAGCGGCTTTTAGAACGTATGAGATTTGCTGGATAAAAACTACTGCGGCTAAGGCTGCGCCGAAAATGCTGGCTAGCCATCGGAAACAGCCGGAGATGAAGGATATAAAGCCTGCGTAGGCTGCTTTTATGTAGGTATATGCTCCGCCTACTTCAGGCATGGCTGTACTGAGTTCGCAGTAGTTGAACATGATCAAGAGGTTTACTAGTCCTGCTAGAAGAAGCCCAAACACTATGCCAGCTCCAAGTTCCAAGTTGAAATAAGGATAGTCCAGAAGGATAAAAATTTCAAAGCCTATAGCACCGCTTAATCCCATCATTAACGCATCGAAAAATCCCAGTTTTCTTTTTGTTTTCAACAAACATAACGCCCTCCTAACGTGACTCTAACCATTCATACACAAGAAATAACCCGCTTATAATAGAGAAAAATCCGAAAACAAGAAGAACTAAAACATGAAAGTGGCAGGATTCTATTGCCCCGTTTAACTGTCCTTGAACACCAAAAAAGTTGAAATAGAGACAACAGGCAAAAATGAATACCAAAGCAGCTGTAACACTCTGCATTAAGCCAACTATAATGGCAAGAGTCCCCCTGATATTCATAAGCCAAACGCCGATCAGACCTTTCTCACCAAGTAATAAATAAACATTCAGTAGTAGGAAGGCTGGCGCCAATTAACGTCAAGACCTTCCAGTTGTTCGTCTAAGAATCCTTTTTGTACTGGTGAACCAGTTTGGAACGGTGAAAGTCTGCTAACTCGTACTCTTCGCTCATTCTAATAGTGTTTTCTGAGCAAATCCCTGCACTTTGCTCACAGAATGTAACAACGATCAAGAGATTGGATATCAGCTGTGGATGTTCTCTCAAGACAAAGATTTCAGGATTAATGTTCTGAAAGATGAACAGCTATTGAACGACCGTGTTTGGGAGGCTGAGAAAACTGGGGCTCTAGTAGTTGGTGGAGGAGTATCAAAGCGTGAGCTTAGCTTAGGTCTCTTTCAT
>JACUTN010000073.1 GCA_014859805.1 Candidatus Bathyarchaeota archaeon | reverse complement strand
AGTATGTTTGACCTTTGAAGAACTTCTCTCCATAAGTCAAGTCCTTTGCTGGTTCTCCACTTTTGCGGTGCTGGTAAACCCAAAACCGCCAACTTGTTGCCTTTTTCAATTTTTTCTGCAGTTATACACTTGCCAGTTTCCGAGTGCACAGGAGTGATAATGTCTGGAGCAATTGCAGCGAGTTTTCCATCCTTGTAGGCGACGAGCACTTCGTTTTTGGCTTTAAATTCGAACGTACTCCCTGCGCATTCACGTGTGCCACGAAGTTTTATGTTAACGAATGTGAAGCCAGCTTTGGTTTCTTGCTCAACATAATCTACAATGCCTTCAAAAAGTTTGAAGCCGCCCGTTTCCTTCAAAACTGCCTTTATGGGGTCAACGGTTTTCCTCAGCAACTTGCCAATCTGCATAGACTTTGACAAGCTAAGTTGAATCGGCGAAGTCTTCACTTGAGCACCTGTTAAAATTCTTCTAGCCGTGTAGGCACTGTTATCCCATTCAGCAGCAAGAACGCGAGCAATTCTTTCAGCAGCCTTTGAATCCTCGGTTTCTTTGGCAATAACTATGTTTTTCGCGTGCAAGTCTGCAACGACCATTGGAGTTAACGGTATGTCGTCAATTGTGTAAACTTTTAAATGAACTTCTGGAACAGACCTGCCAGCTCCATCAGCATCAACAACTGGAATGTGGCATCTGGCTGCAACGTCAACCGCTACTAGAGTGTTGAAGCCACCTAGCTCAACAGGAATCGTGGCATAAGCAGAAAAACCTGCATACTCTTCTAGAATCCTTAAAGCTTTAACCGCTGCATCGGCATCATATTCAACCGTAGTCGTAGCGCCAACACACGCAAAATTGACGATTTTCGCATTGTTAGGCACTTCAGAAGGAGCTACAAAACTAACGGTATAACCTTCAGAAGCCAGCTTATGCGCTATTCTGTAGCCTGTTTCAGGGTCGCCTCCTCCTCCAGCAGAAAAAATCGCTGCGCCATCCACTAAATCCAGCAAGTTTTGAAGATTCAAGTTTTCCAATTTTAAATCATCAACCTTTGTTGATTACAGATTTATTATTAAATCGGATCTTGCTCCAGCTTTTGTTTAATCCAGCTTTCTAGCCCCATCTTCTTTATTTCATTCAACTCATCAACACGTTTGGGGAACTTCAAGGTTTCGCAAGGAAAATCATTGCATTCATAACAAAACCTAATGCCTCTTTCAATACAACATTTACGCATAGGACAGTCTCGCCAACCCCCACCGCCTCTGCAACCACCAACACAAGGAGAAATTTCTTTAGAAACCCATTCTAAACCTTTAACAAAATTTTCAAAATCAAAAGCCTTAGCCGTATCGGCGAAAAGCTTAAGCTCACCGTGTTTTTTAACAATGCCCAGCAAATCTCTGGCTGAATCTCTAATTCTCCCAGTAAAATAGTCACATAACCGACAATAGATGCCACAATAGGCAACAAGTTCACTTTCCTTCTCATAATCACTCATTCTCAAGACCCCCTCAAATTACTCGTTATTGAAATTATCTTAATAAGATTTATCGAGTGCGGACTAATCTATTCCATGTGTCTTCCCTTTTCGAGCATGCAAACATGGCTACAGATATTTATAATAAAACATTCAAGAAACGAAAATGGAAATACCGGATTTATTTGTAAAAGCCAATATTTTTTATTAAGCAAGCCCTTAAAGTCTCTGAACATCTAATTGAAGAGGCTAAGCAAAAAATGACAGACGAAACCAAAACTCCTGACAAGTTTACAATAATAAACGAGTTAGCACGCCGACGAGGCTTCTTTTGGCAATCATACGAAATATACGGTGGAGCAAGCGGCTTCGTAACCTATGGTTCTCTCGGCGCCAGGTTAAAGCAGAACATTGAAAAAAAGCTCAGAGAACTATTCGTGAACAAGCTTGGAATTTTGGAAATAGATTCGCCGATTATTGCGCCAAGCAAGGTTTTTGAAGCTTCAGGTCATGTGGACCATTTCAAAGAACTCATGGTTGAGTGTCTAAAATGTAAGAGGCAGTTCCGTGCAGATAATCTACTCCGAGAATTTGCAAAAATCGGCGAGTCTGAAGCTGAGAAGCTAAGTCTAAAAGAGGTTAAAGAGGCTATTGAAAAACATGAGATTCGTTGTCCAGAGTGCGGAGGCACATTCGGCGAACCCAAATACTTCTTAATAATGTTTAAAACTACTATTGGACCCTATTCTGATGCTGTTGGTTACGGACGACCTGAAGCTGCACAAGGAATATTCGTTGAGTTTAGGCATTTATATGAGATGGCAAGAGAGAAACTTCCTTTCGGCGTCATACAGATAGGTCACGCGCTGAGAAACGAGATCTCGCCAAGGCAAGGACTAATAAGGTGGAGGGAATTCACGATAGCCGATCTTGAATTCTTTTTCGACCCAGAAGAGCCAAACTGTTATCTGCTAAAAGATTTCGAAAACGAGACGTTGCCACTGGTTTTAGCTGAAAACAAACTGCGTGGCTCAGAAGAAATTGTTAAGGTTACAGTGAAAGAAGCGTTGACGAAAGGTTACATCAAGGCTGAGTGGCAAGCAGTTTTCATGGCTCTAGCCAAAAAATTGCTGGTTGATTTTGGTGTGCCAGCTGAGAAACAGCGTTTCATCGAGAAACTTCCATGGGAAAAAGCCCACTATGCTGTCCAAAGCTTCGATCAGGAGATCTGTGTGGAACGTTGGGGCTGGTTTGAGGTTTCAGGCCATGCCTACCGAACAGATTATGACTTGAAGAGGCACATGCAGTTCAGCGGTGTGGATATGCGTGTTTTCAAAGAATATGAAAAACCAGTTGAGAGGAAAAGAACGGTTGTGAAGCCTTTAATGGCGAAGCTTGGACCAGTTTTCAAGGAAGATGCTGCAAACGTTGCGGAGATGCTTTCCGAAGCTGACCCAGAGGAAGTTGAGGCTTCTATTAAGAAAAACGGTTATTACATGCTTGGAAAATGCAAGGTTCTGCCAGAATACATAGAAATTGCGTGTCAGAAGGTTAAGGAACGTGGAAGAAAATTTGTTCCACACGTTGTTGAACCAAGTTTCGGATCAGACAGACTGGTCTATGTAACCCTCGAGTACGCTTACCGCGTCAAAGACGGCAGGGCAATATTGAGTTTTCCACGAGACGTAGCTCCTATACAAGTTGGCGTCTATCCACTAGTAAGTAAGAATGGCTTACCCGAAAGGACACTGCAAATCCACAAGACGCTACTTGATGAAGGTTTTATGGCAGAGTACGATGAGGCTGGTTCTATCGGTAGACGATACGCTCGGGCAGATGAAATTGGCGTACCTTTAGGCATAACCGTGGACTATGATACACTAAAGGATAATACGGTTACTGTTCGGGACCGTGACTCGTGGAAGCAGGTGAGAAGCAGAGTCGAGGAATTGCCGCAGCTTTTGCGTAAGTATTTCCGTTGGAAAGCCGACTTCGAGGATTTAGGCAAGCCGTTTAAGGGTTAGAGTTACGTTACCTTTTTTAACACTTCAGCACATCTATTGTTAGAAATTTAAGCCCATTTTTGCGGGCGGGGAAAAACTTGGTGCTTCCAGCAGAGACTGAGAGACGTGCGAAACGCAGAGCCTTAAACGTTTGCCGAGACCACTTGAGAAAAGCTTTAGAATTAGCGAGAATTGTTCCTCAAATGATAGACTGCTTCATAAAAAATGATAAAGAAAAGGCGAGGCAGCTTTTTAATGAGATTCGTAGTAGAGAGGATGAAGTTGACGAGGCTAGGCGTTTAGTCTCACGAGAACTTGCTGAAATCGGGGCAATTCTGCTCAGTAGAGAGGACTTTTTAAGATTCACAAACTTAACAAGCGAAATTGCAGATTTCGGTGAAGGCATTGCTTTCCGTCTGGTTGAAATCATGGAGCATAATTGGAGCGTGCCCATGGACGTAAAAGAGGACTTGCTGAAGCTTTCGGAAGCCGTTTTAGACACTGTGATTAGGCTTAGAGAAACAATGATGGTTCTAACCTATGGTTCAGCCAAAGCCATGGAGAAAGCTAAGGACGTGGAGATTGCTGAACGGGTTGTTGACGAGCTTTACCGCGGACTTGAGATCAAACTTCTAAGCAGCAAACTCGACTTTCCAGCCTTAATCCTCTTAAGGGATGTTCTGCAACTTTTAGAGGATTCCGCCGACAAAGCTGAAGACGCTGCTGACGCTGCCAGAATATTATCTTTCATCATGTAAAAGGCGAAGAATTACATGCCCAGAAAAATCAAAGTGGAGTTCATTGAAAACTTTCTAGTTGTATGGAACCCAAAAGACGGTTCAAAACTTTATAAAATGGGTTTTTATGGAAAACCTCTCGGAATTGCGAAGCCTAAAATCCCTGAATTCAATGTTCCACTGATTCTAGACTTGATGGAAGGCGTTTATCTTGCTGAAAAAAAGATCATAACGGTATATGAGGGTTCTGAAGGGAAGAGGGTTACTCTGAGAAAGCTTCGTCAAAGGGCTAAAAGGTTATATGAAGAATTCGATGGAAAATATGCTGTTTATCATGATTTTCGCAACAGTGGTTTTGTTGTTACACCAGGAATAAAGTTTGGATGCGACTTTGCAGTTTACAAACATGGGCCAGGCCTAGAGCATGCACCCTACATGGTTTCTGTTAGAAGAGCTAAATCTGGGATAACCGCTACAGAAATTGTTAAAGCTGGTAGACTTGCAACAACTGTGCGAAAAAGGTTCATCATTGCAGTGCCAGACTTAGAAAGGGAAAAAATAAGATATTTAATATTCAAGTGGTTTAAGGCTTGAAACCCGCTTT
>JACUTN010000072.1 GCA_014859805.1 Candidatus Bathyarchaeota archaeon | reverse complement strand
ATGGCAGAAATAATTACGGAGGGCAGAGAGGATATATCTGGCACGTGTAAAGTTGCAAACATTGAAGTCTTGCCTAAGAAGGGTGATGGTAGAGAAATTAAGGACTATAGTGATATCCAATTTTTTGCTGAATATTAAGCGGAATTCGGAAGCGATAAAGAGTGAGAAAGGTTGGAATAATTGGATGCGGGGCGATTGGCACCGTAATCGCAAAAGCGGTTGAAAGAGGAATAGTTGAATGTGACGAGTTAGTTCTTTATGATCGTAATATGGAGAAAGCTGAAAAGCTCAAAAAGTCGCTGCACTTTCCCGTCACAGTCGTCAAAAGCCTTGAAGAACTGATTAAGCTTAAACCCCTAGTCATTGTGGAGGCAGCATCACAGCAAGCCGTTAGAGATTACGTAAACAAGATCTTGGCGGAAAACATTGAATTAATAGTTATGAGTGTAGGAGCCCTTCTGGATTTAGATGTAAAAAGCAAAAAGATTCACATACCATCAGGAGCCATCGGTGGTTTAGACGCCATTTCTAGTGCAGCACTAGCAGGAATAGATGAAGTCATTTTAACTTCCAGAAAGAATCCAGAAGCTTTAGAAATGGATAACCAAGAAGAAAAAATAGTTTATGAGGGAACTGCTGAAGAAGCCGTCAGGCTTTTTCCGAGAGGTATGAACGTCGCAGCCACGTTGGCTTTAACGACTCAACCCGA
Source organism: Candidatus Bathyarchaeota archaeon (assembly GCA_014859805.1). Lineage (GTDB taxonomy): Archaea > Thermoproteota > Bathyarchaeia > Bathyarchaeales > Bathycorpusculaceae > SOJA01. The sequence goes on along the minus strand of JACUTN010000072.1, from coordinate 4,193 downwards.
AAAGGTGAAGGTGAAAATAATCTCAGACCCAAAAGTGCACAGAAACGTGCATGAAATCCGAATCAAATGGAAACACGGCGACATGTTTCTAAAATTTGAAAATGATCCGCATCCAGAAAACCCAAAGACAAGCGCACTCGCAGCATGGTCCGCAATAAACCTACTAAAACAAACCCTGAAGAAAGTACACAACAAGAGCATGACCTGATGTTGCTCTATATATAAGGGGGGGTCTATCTGTGCTCACACAACAGTTCGCTAAAGTATTTGTCGGGAGCTTTACATGTTCTGGCAGAGCGTTGTAAATATGTCAATTAGATTTTAGGAAAACATCCAGCTTTAAGGCTTCATTCCCGTTCCTGCGTCTATCCAGAGTTTTTCACCGATTTTCTTGTAACCGATTTTTTCATAGATCTTGATTGCTGAGTAATTGTCTGACCTCACAAACAGTGCTGCTGCTTCTGCGTTTTTTAAAGCCTCTTCCGTTACTGCTGACGTGGCTAACGTTGCATACCCTTTGCTTCCATGTTTTGGACGCGTGTAGACCCCGCCTATCATCCAAACCTGCGGTAACTGAATGAAAGAACCAGCGTAAGAAACCAGTTCGCCGTTCACAAAAACTCCGTAAATCGGTTGCTTACTTATCAGTTCAATGTATTTCTTAACTGTCCCCGTGGTGCGGTCCTTTCGACTTGAGAGAAGCATGGCAAGCTTTGAAGCGTCATCCTCAGTGCGCAATCTACGCACGAGTTTCGATCTGAAAAAGGTGGCGTCATCGCTCTTGACAAGCATCCAATCTTCAACGTAACACTTCGCATTTGGAAATTTTCTCTTTACAATCGGCAGAAGATTTGGTGGAACGTGCATAATAAAACGGTTCTCAAGCGCATACTCAATCAGCTTCTCAGCAATATTGCTCTCACATTCTAGGATTACGCTTGGGAACTCAAGAGCAGTATAAATAAGAATATATCCTTTTAGACTTCCATTTTCAAAGGCAGCATACATTTTTGTGTAGTCAGGTTCATGTTGAATGTCATAGAATGCGAAAACATGCCTTATGACATCTAACTGAAGAGAATCAATTACGCGCTGTTTGTTATTTTCTTTTACTTTCTCTATTCGGAACATTTGGGTTTAGCCACATTGTTTGATTTCTTCTACCAACCTGTCAATTTCTTCTTCTGTGTTGTAAAAGTGTGGTGAAACCCTTATTCCATGGGATCTGGCAGATATAACGATTCCTTTGTTCTTTAGCTTTTCAGCCACTTCTTGAGGTTTGTCTATTTTGAAATTGACTATTCCCGAACGACAATGCAGTTCTTCTGGCGTCTGAAGTTTCAACCCCAAATCTTTGACAGCGTCTATTAACTGGTCTGTTAGCTTCAGTATTCTCCTTTCGATGTTCTTAATGCCAATGTCCAGCACCATTTTCAGTGCTTCCGTGGCTCCTACTAGGCTTATGAAGCTTGGTGAACCAACCTCAAAGCGGCTTGCAGTCTCCGAAAGCTTCAGATTCCAAATGTCCCAAAAATCTATCGTCTCGAAAACCTCATCCTTCACGCTTGCCCAACCAACAAACGGCGGCTCAAACTTTTCGATAAGCTCATCTTTAACGTAAAAGTAGCCCGCTCCGGGAGGGCTTAGCAACCACTTGTAACATGCAGATGCAAGAAAATCAACATTATCTCTTTTTGCGTCTATCTGCATGGCGCCAGCCGACTGGATTGCGTCAACAATCAGGTATGCTCCGTGTTCATGGGCTATTTCGCTCAAAACTCGCAAATCATGTCGAAAACCATTGACATATTCAACGTGGCTTACTGCAACAGCCACAGTGTTGTCATCAACAGCCTTCTCAACATCTTCCAGCAAAATTTTTCCATCTACGTTCTTCACGTAATGAACTTTTACACCTAGACTTTTACGTAGCCAAGGATAAACCACTGACGGATACTCTAAATCAGTTGTAACGATATTTGAGCTTGGTAGATAACGCAGTACGTTTGCTGCTATGTTTAAGCCTACTGAAGTGTTCTCGACAAAAGCGATTTCTTCAGGCTTTGCGTCTATGAGTTTTGCAAACAATGGTTTTCCACCATCATTCCATTCAATCGAAGTAGTTCCGAAATTCGAGAAATCGTCAACAAATTTGCGGACAACATCTGCAACCTGTTTTGGAAGTGGAGACTGTCCAGCATGATTCATAAACACCTTATTCTTGGTTATGGGAAATTGTTCACGAATCTTCTCCATATTTTCCATTCAGGAATTCCCTTCGTTTTTTTTTGGCAGACTATATTAGTAGCACCAATTATTAAAATCTCAACGTTTGCCAAAACGGACGAAGCAGTAGTTGCCAAAACGCCAAAGTTGCAAGGACATGAAATCGTCAAGATCTTAGGCAACACTCTTTTTCGAATTTGCGATTTTGTTCATGATCGCAACCTTGGAATAAACCGTCCTGTCCTCCTCTGATACTCCACATATTCATCACCGAAACGCCGCACCAAAAGCCTTTCCTCCTCAAAAGTAACTCGAAAATATCCGGGAATAGCGACTAATGGAAAAAGCGTAAACAAGTTGGGCCACAAAAAGAAGAAACCGAAAAACATAAGGAAATAGCCCAGATAAGAGGGATGCCTAACATAACGGTACGGACCCCAAGTGACAAGCCTCTGGTTCTCTGGCATCGCCCACGAAACAGCATATCTACCCCGAACAGCCACGCTCCAGATAAAGACAAAATAGCCAACTGACGTGAGAACTAAGCCGACAATTTGAATGGAAAACGTGAATGGAAATCGGAAGAGAAAAGGAAAATCACGTAACCCAAAGATGAGACCTGTAAGAACAAGAAAAAGATAAGAGAACACTTCTGCAAAGTAGACCAGTGTTCCAACAGCCGCCAAGCCAATGGTAGAACCTAAGGGACGTTCAACCTCTGCATAAACCTTTTCACCGCTTCTAAGCTTTTGACCTTTCACTATGTTATGCAAGTTAACTGAAAAGAAACACCCTAACCAAAAGAGAAGAAAAACAGCCACAACAGTTTCAGTCAGCATGTCTGCAAATAAACAATGTGAAAGTTTATAAACGTACGCAAAAACCCTAGGCTTAATTGCATCGCTTTTACCGAAAGCACCTCCAATGTTTTTTCAGCAGCCTTTTCAATTCACTAATCGTGTTTTCAACCTTTCCACGACAACTAGGCGGCTCCTTCGGAGGAGCATACGGATCTCTAATGCGAATTTCTTCTAAACCAACAACACCAGCAGCAAGCGCATACCAACAAAGCGGCAAAATCACAGGATTATATCCACTTCCAGGCATCAAAACAAGTTTCCCATCGCAAACCTTCTCTGCAACCTTCCTAATCTTGGATGACAAGCCAAAAAATCCTTTGACAGTCAATCTCAAATTTCCAAGCGTATCCGCAAAATGAGGATCACTTCCACCATTTGCAATAATTATTTCGGGATTGAACTCCTCAGCCAAAGGAACAAAAACCTCATCTAAAGCATAAAGATAAGTGCTGTCACCTGTCCCAGGCGGCAAAGGCACATTAACATTGTAGCCTTCTCCTTTGCCCTCCCCAACCTGCCAAGCAAACCCTGTCCCAGGATAAATCGTGCGCGGGTCTTGATGCAAAGAAACATACAGCACTGTAGGATCCTTATAGTAAATGTCGCTTGTACCGTTTCCAAAGTGAACGTCATAGTCCAAAACCAAAAAACGTTTCACATTATATTCACTTCTCAAATACTCAATCAAAACCGACACATCGTTGAGCAGACAGAATCCGCCACCATAACTTCTTCCGGCATGATGATAACCCCCGCCCAAAGAAATTCCACGTTTTGCCTTTCCCCTGTAAATCGATTCGCCGCAAGTAATTGCACCGCCAACAATAAGCAACGCAGCTTCAAGAATCTCCTCAGAAACAGGCGTTTCAACATCGTAAGGCTTATTTTCTTCAGCCAAACGAAAAATCAAATCAACATAACTCTCTTCATGAACTCGCAACAAATCTTCCTTTGAGGCTGGCTGAGGTTCAACAAGAACCACCTCAGAAAGACTGAGCAAACCTTGCTCTTCAAAAAACCTCCTAACATTCGCAAACCTATCTCCCCTGAAGGGATGCCCCTCACCCAAATCATACTGTTTAAACTTTTCATGAAAGGTCATAACAA
>JACUTN010000071.1 GCA_014859805.1 Candidatus Bathyarchaeota archaeon | reverse complement strand
TAGGTTGAGGCTCTTAACCCGTAGGTCAGGGGTTCAATTCCCCTCGGGCCCGCCAGAAGCATATTCTCACAAGAAAGCTCCGCTTTTCCTTTAACGATCTTATGTTAAAATCAGAAGGTGTAATGCTCAAAAAAACGCCTCTTTCGCAGTAGTATTCATGATTACGGAATATTTGTTAAAGAGTTCTCTGTTATATAAAGGCTTGATGACGATGGATGCCAAAGTAAAAAAGTTAGCAGTGACTCTTACAAGACGGCGTAGTAACGGTTGTTAAAGCTTCTATGAGATGGTTTGTTCCGTATTGGTTTTATCGGTTTTTGCTGTTGCGTTTAATTCCAATAATTATTTTGTTGATTGCTTTGTATTACAGTAGAAAGAGGAGGAAGAGAGCTGAGAGGCTTTCTATTCTGGTTGGACTGCTTGGTATTATGGTCGTGACATGCGAAAGAGAACATCCATAACCTAGAATCAGATTAACATTAAGACGTTTCAAGTTTTATTTCTAGAAGCCAAAAAGTGACGGAAAGCCTTCTCCTTTCCTCGCTTAGGATAAAAAGGTATAAGACTAAGATTTTATAAAACACTTGCTGTTTGCGTCGGTATATATCATCCTTGAAAATATGTTCTGCACAAGCCTCATTTCGATTTTGGAAACTTTGCTTTTAGGCTTGTTTGACACTGATTATGTTGATTTGAAATGTTTGAACAAATCGTTTCTAACGCTGTTCAGATGTTAATACTATTTTTTCTGGTTACGTCAGTCTTCCTTGTGTTTTGGGGTGCACTCTGGGTGCGTGCATATAAGAAAGCCAAGTGAACGCTGACGACTAATACGAAACACATAAATTCGATTTTATTATCATAGAAGTTTCGGTCGGGCGGTAGCTCAGCTTGGTAGAGCTTCCGAGTCAGCGTAGGCTTATGGCTTTAGCTGGCGGAGACGCTGTAGACATCTACCTGTGGTGGGTGTTACCCAGCCTATCAAGCGTACATGCAGAAACCGGATTGTCGCAGGTTCAAATCCTGCCCGCCCGACCAGTTGCATGCAATAAATGGTTAGTCAAGGGTAAAATAGTTTCATTTCAAACAACAAATCGTCTATTAATTGTCTTTAGGCAGGAGTTCGGATTTTCCGTTACCGATGAATTAGGTTTTGATAATCCAATGTGCACCATTGTCAACAGTTATTCTTCAACTCGGCGAATTTCGAACACAACAGGGTTCTCAGCGTCGGGGCAAGCATTGAATATTACGTCTTTGTCTTCAGCCCAAGGGAACTCTACTCCATAAAGCATGGCGAAGATCTTCGGAAGCAAAACCATTAGTGCACTGTAGCAGATGTCACCTCTGATTGATTTACCATCAAAAACTATTTTGTCGCCTACTTTATGCCCGAATGTGCATTTTCCCTTCTGACTCTTCACAGTAACTTCAATGATGCACGACACGTGAATTCACCATCGAACAATGTATTTTTCTACGTTTATAAATACATGCGTCTTATGGTGAAAGACTGATGATGACATCCACCCAAAACCGTGCCCGCCATCATAAACAAATAAAAACTTGGATTTTCATTTTATAAGTGAAAAAGGAAGCGAAGAAGTATGGAAGTTTTCGAAGTTATAGAAAAAAGGAGAAGCGTAAGGAAATATAAACCCTCAAGCGTATCGAATGAGGATTTGAAGAGGATTTTGGAGGCTGCTCGTTTAGCTCCGTCAGCTGGAAATCGTCAGCCTTGGCGTTTTATAGTAGTTCGAACCTCTGAGCGAAAGAAGCTTCTTGCGAAGGCTGCACGAAACCAAATGTTTCTGGCGGATGCTGGAGTCATAATCGTGGCTTTGGCGGATGCTGAGGCTTCACTTAAATGGTGTAAACAGGACGTTATGATTGCTGTTGAACATTTGGTTCTGGCTTCCGCAAGCTTGGGTTATGGCACTTGCTGGATAGGAGCCTTCGAAGAAGAGCAGGTGAAACAGTTGCTTGGGATTCCCGAAGAATTGGCAGTTGTGGCTTTGCTGCCTATAGGAGTGCCAGACGAGAGACCACAGGCAAAACCAAGAAAAAGTTTCAGTGAAATCTTCTTTGAAGAAGAATACAATAGACCTCTAAAACTTTAAGCGGCGTGAGGTCTTTCAGAATTTGCCTGTTTTTTCTCCTACCTTATAGTAGAATCCGTCTTCACCTATCCATTTGAATAGTAAACCATCTTTCCAGTTGTAGCCTGCGCGAACATGGACAGCCAACACTTCACCAATAAACCAGACATGATCGCCTATTTCCACTTCTTTAACAACTTTGCATTCGATACTTACTGGGCTTTCTTGGATTAGTGGAGCATTCACCTTAACTCCTCTTACGGGCGTAAGTTTTGCCAGTTCAAACTTGTCCACTTCTCGACCCGATTTTCTCCCACATATTCGCACAGCCTTCATAAGCTCCTCATCAACCACGTTAACTACATACTCTCCGCTTTGACGAACCAAGTCAAAGGAGTATCTGGCTGGTGCTATACCAACGCCCACTAAGGTTGGTTTTCCAGAGAAGAAAGCAAACATGCCGATGCTTATGATGTTCTTTTTTCCTTCATGCTCAACTGACACTAGATAAACGGGTCTAATAGGCAACTGCCTTAATCCATCACGAACAGAGGTTTCCTTCTTCACTGAATCAAACTCCTGAAGGTAGTAATACCTTGTTGTTTCGTATATTAATTTTGATAATCTCATAGAGTAAGAAGTCACCAAGTAATAATGTGGGGGAAGAATATGTAACTCATATTGTGGTAATTGCTAGATTCGTGGACTTAAAATGTAAAGAAAAAGGGATTTCCGAAAGTTAGCTTCCTATTCTGTTTTTGGTTTGTCGATTATCAGGTATCTGTCGCCTGTTTCCATGTCTTTGGCACGGGCTAAAAGTGGGAATCTTCTCCGAATATGCGTCTTCCCCTTTCTTTCCGCATACATAGTGTTATCTTTACGGTATCGTTTCCTTGAAATGATATTCTCTCGATTAGCTTGCCTGTTAGAATGGTTTCCGTGTTTCTCCGTAATGAGCTGCACATGTTACAAGGTCAAGTATATCGATGATTCCGTGATGTGGGGCTATGTCTGCTTCTCGATTCCAGTCAGCGTCTCCTTCTTTGCAGCTGTAAATTGAAGCTATGGCAACTATGTCGAGAATATCTATTGTTCCATCATGCGTTACATCGCCTGTGATTGTTATCCATCGATAACGTCTCGGGAGTTCAGGGTTCATAAGAGGATACGTGTCAGTATTGTTTCCGCCGACAACATATGGTGTGTCACCTATCCCATCACTGCCAGTCTCATTCTGATATGGACCACTATAAAAATCTGTTCCATTGTAGGTACTCCAGTAGTTTCCGCCAGAAGGATAACCGTCGTCCCATACATTTTCATATCCCAAACAGATTATCTGTTCAGCATTCCTAATGAAGTTGTTGTGGTAAATCTTATTGTTGCGGGATGAAACAATAAGCATCCCTTGTGTCACAGAGTCTTCAATTACGTTTGAAGCAATAAGATTGTGATTACTTAGCCCCAGACCAATGCCTAAAAAGTTATCCGTTATAAGGTTATATACAATGTTAGTATAATTGCATCCTTCGACGTTTATGCCGCATCCAAGTTTAAACTGTGAAGGCACATTACCTATCGCTGATATTACATTGTTGCAAAGCGTAACGTTGTTGGAATCCGAAATCATCACACACCATCTTGGTTCTGGTGGTTCGCCTCCCCACGGAGAAAAATAAGGAACATTGTATATACAGAATCCTTCAACTACAACATTGTGTGCTTCAATCCCAACACTTATCCAGCTTCTATTAGTCCGAATGATCGTGTCTGGGTATTGACCAATCAAGGCTATGGACTTCCTGATGCGCAAACTTTCGTTGTATACCCCTGCCCTTACGTATATTATGTCTCCTTCACTAGCATTGTTGATAGCATCTTGTATTGTTGGATGATCATCTGGAACAACCCATGTTGTTGTAGATTCAGATTTGACTAATTGGATGTCGAATGTTAATGTTGACGTGGCAATTAATAGCAGTATAGGTAATATCCCAGAAACTATTCTGTTTGCCAATTTTCTTTCTCCTAATACTAAGTGGGGTCTAATCAATAAATAACGCTTACGGAGAAATCTTCTATTGCTATATTGTGATCTTACATTGTTACGTCTAAGAATGTTCGTAATTCTGTTTCTTACTTTAGAAATATTTTGAAGCCGTTTTTTATTTACTTACAACTGTAAACCCCAAACCATAAAAAAAGTGAAAGTAAGAAAAATTTCACTGTTTTCTTATGAAATCTATGTTGAAAGGTAACTTATAGCTTAACCAAATGGAGTTTTGAACCCAAACTGTCCGACTAACATCACTGAAAGGATTTTTGCAAATCAGTCGATTTTAACGTTTTTTCGACTTCTTTGACAATTATGCCCTCTTTTGCTGTTTACCTTATTTTTTCTATATCCTTGCTTAGTGCTCTATCTTCTTTAAGCATCGGAACAGCTTTCCTTACTGTTAAGTATGCTATTTTTGTACCTTCACCGAGTTTTTCTGAACAACGAAATTCTATTGATTGGACTCCGCAAAGCAGCCCCTGTGGCTACTATGTACTCAACGTTTTCAAGGATTTGCATGGTTTTTTGAGAAGCTGTTACCCCCGTGCCTACAATATCTTCAAAGTTTGAAGTAGGAATTGAATCTACGCACACTTGATGAGCTAAAACCATGGTTTCTGAGGCCAAAGCAGCAGCTGTATACTGCAAGGTCATTAAACCGCTATTCAATCCCGTCTTTGCTTCCTTCTACATTAACTCCTCACTTTTTCTTATCTATCCAACAAAACTTAAATGCATTCGCCACATTTTAGGAAAA
>JACUTN010000070.1 GCA_014859805.1 Candidatus Bathyarchaeota archaeon | reverse complement strand
AAAAAGCGGCTTAGGCAAGCCCGCATATATTTATGAAGCAATACATACGCAAACCTTGGTAGGAAGATTGACAAAAAACGTTAAGGAAAAACTAGATAAGCTCTCAAAGTTCTTGACAAATGTTTGAGTTAATTCGTGTTAGCCCTACTTCCATTTTCACTACATTCACTCATCATAGAAAAACGTTAGTTAAAATTTCGATTGCTTTGATCTTGTCCACGATTTCTACGTGTTCTGCGATGAATGCTGTTAATCCTGGTCTTGTGTTCTTTCCGAGCTTCAGGATTTCCTTTCCTTTATAGGATAGCACGATTGTCTGGTTATTGTCTGCAAGCTTTTTCGCTATGCCTTCGAGTTGCCTCAACACGCTTGTGAAATGGATATCCTTTTTTCCAGTCCCAATTTTCTTGACGAGTTTACAACTTTTGATTAAACGTTTTATGACGCTTAAATCGTTAATGTCCACTTTGACTTCTTCTCTGAACAGTGTTACTTTCATTTCCTTTTTATCTATTCTTGTGCTAATCGATGCGGAGCCACTGCTGATGAAATTTAGAAATTCTAAAAAGGTTAGGATGTTCAATGTTTGACTCACCAACGATTTGGTAACGCTCGCATGCACGTTTGGAGACAACGTTTATGCTATCGGTTGCTTGTGAATCGTTAAGACGTCTTCGATACCTTTGGTTTATTCCTCGCTTTTCCCTAATGGGGTAACGCTGAACCCTATCGTTCCGTCTAGCTTCAATTCGTTAAAGGTCATTTTGACCTCTACTTGCCGACCTTTCAGTATTTCTAGAATTTCTGTAACCCTTGGAATGCCAAGAGTTCCTTTCAAATTGCTTATTAGACTTATTGCCTTTCTGATTTCCTCTTTATCGACAACGGGTAACTCAGCTTTTTCTACGATCCTTCCTAAAATGCTTAGGGCATCATCAACTATTTTTGTAACGTTTATCACTACTTCCCGTTCTGCAGGCTTCTTTTCACCCAATCTTTTCACCGAGGTTACTAAGAGTGTCCACCAATTATAAGATTTCCGTCTTAACTCGAATATTCCCTCGTAAGACTTATTCGACTAACAGGTTGATTTTTATTTCTTTTGTTTTCAATCTCCAAATTTTTTCAGGTGCTCCTCCGCCAGCTTCTCTGTATTCTGCCAATTCAATGATGCCTGCTTCTTCCAACTCAGAGAGATGATAATAAAGCCCTGATCTTGAAAGCGATTCTCCAGCCTTCTTTAGTTCTTTTAGTATTTCGTTTGAGCTTTTTGTTTTGTTTCCTATCGAGCGTATTATTAGCCACCTTGTTGGACAATGAAGTGCCCTAAAGTATTTCTGGAATTGGCTAAATTCCTTTAGGTTGTGGTGTCCGCATCCGTTGGTGCACATGTTCCCATCTTGTTTCTTGGTTGTCTATTCTTTCCAGTGTTTTTCGATATGGCTTAATTCGAGGTCGGCGCCTTCGGTATCGCCTTTTGAAAGGAGTTCGCGAGCTTTGCTTACGTGTTCTAGGGCGCAGCCTTTCGGGTTATCCTTAAATTCGCATTCTTCTTTCTCTTTTTTACACATGATACATCACTAAGATATTACAGTAATATTTGTAATATAAAAGCTTTTTCTGTGACATCACAGCAATCTTTGACGCGAAAGTTTTAAGCATGTTCCCTGCAACTTGGAATCGAGGTTATTCATCTAAAAACACGTTATTTCATGCTTTCTTTTTTCTGTGATTATGTCTATGCTTTACATTGTTTCTTTTGCTTGTGAACTGAATTTTTTCATATCAGTGTGGAAAGATTTTATATAATAAAACACTATGTATAGTGTTCGTTTTGCTTGGGCAAGCACTAGATACATATATGCGGCAAAGCTTTCAGAATATTGTGAGGGAAAATCGTGGGATGAAGTGTCCATATTGCGGGTCTGACGGCGTCAGAACCCTTGAAACTAGGGATTCACAAAACAACACTATTAGACGTCGTAAGGAATGCTTGAACTGTGGAAAACGTTTCACAACCTACGAGTACATCGAAACTGTAGAGCTTATGGTTCGGAAGACGGATGGAAGAATTGAGCGTTTTGACTTGAACAAAATTGTTAGAGGCCTCCAGAAAGCATGCGAGAAAAGACCTGTAACTATGGAGCAGATTCGCAATTTGGCTGAACGTGTGAGACAGGATTTGATGATGAGGGGGAAAGGAGAGATCTCTTCACAAGAAATCGGAGACCTAACTTCGAAATACTTGAAGAAGCTTGACCGTATAGCCTACATCAGGTTTGCCTCAGTTTACAAGCGTTTTGAGGAGCCAGAAGATTTTCGGCGCATATTGAAAGAGGTGAGAAAGTGAAGTTTGTTAGAAAACGTGACGGAAGATTAGAACCATTTAATCAAGAAAGGATAACAAACGCCATTTGGAAAGCAGCTAAAGCCGTAGGCGGAAAAGACCTTGAACTAGCCAAAAACCTAAGCGATCAAGTTGTGGCATTGCTTCAGAAACGCTTCGGAGAAGAAGGTGTTCCCACAGTTGAGGAAATCCAAGATTTAGTTGAAAAGGTACTAATCGAAAACGGACACGCGAGAACGGCTAAGGCTTACATTCTCTACAGGAAGCAGCACCAAGACATGCGTGAGTTAGCTGCACTACTAAGTTCAGCTGACCTTGTAGATCAATACTTGGAAGTTCAAGACTGGCGTGTCCGAGAAAATTCGAACATGAGCTATTCACTGCAAGGACTAAACAATTATCTATCATCTACAGTCATAGCAAAATATTGGATAACAAGGATTTACCCACCAAACATTGCTGACGCACATTTCTCTGGAGCCATGCACATTCACGACCTAGGTGTTCTGGGACCATACTGTGTGGGCTGGGACATGAGGGACTTACTGCTTCAAGGATTCGGTGGAGTTTCTGGAAAGATAGAGAGTACACCTGCGAGACACCTCAGAACAGCCCTCGGACATGTGGTAAACTTCTTCTATACGCTTCAGGGAGAGGCTGCAGGTGCGCAGGCTTTCAGCAACTTTGACAGTTACTTGGCTCCGTTCATACATTACGATGGGCTAAACCAGAAAGAAATTGAGCAGGCGCTTCAGGAATTCTTCTTCAACATGAACGTGCCGACCCGTGTGGGCTTCCAAACGCCATTCACCAATGTTACGCTAGATCTTACAGTTCCGGAGTTCATGAAAGACGAGCCTGTGATAGTCGGTGGAAAGGTGATGAATGAAACCTACGGCGACATGCAAGCAGAGATGGAAGTGTTCAACATGGCCTTCGCAGAGGTTATGAACAGAGGCGATGCGAAAGGAAGAGTTTTCACATTTCCAATACCAACATACAACATAACAAAAGATTTTGATTGGGACTCACCGATAGCCCAAGACATTTTCGAGGTCACTGCCAAATACGGTGTGCCCTACTTCTCCAATTTCATAAACAGCGACATGAAACCTGAAGACGTTAGAAGCATGTGCTGTCGCTTAAGAATCGACAACAGAGAATTGCGTAAACGTGGCGGCGGTTTCTTCGGAGCAAACCCCTTAACAGGCAGCATAGCTGTCGTGACAATGAACCTTCCGAGAATTGGTTATTTAGCGAAGGATGAAGATGAATTTTTTGAGCGCCTAGAAGAACTGATGGAAACTGCAAGGGACAGCCTAGAAATTAAAAGGAAAGCCCTAGAAGAGTTTACCAAGAGCGGGTTATATCCGTATTCAAGGCATTATCTCCGTTCTGTAAAGGAAGGATTCGCAAAATACTGGAAGAACCATTTCTCAACAATAGGTTTAGTGGGCATGAACGAGGCGATAGTAAACCTCTTTAGACATGGCATAGCAAGTCACGAAGGATTAGAATTTGCAGTAAAAGTGCTAAACTTTATGCGGAAAAAGTTGGCAGACTTCCAAGAAGAAACTGGAAACATCTATAACCTAGAGGCAACACCTGCTGAAGGGACGTCTTACAGGCTTGCCCGCCTAGACAAGAGGAAATATCCGAACATAGTTGTGGCGAACGAGAAACACCTTTCAAAAAGCGTTGAACCATTCTACACTAATTCTTCGCAGCTACCAGTGGACCGTGAACTGGACTTGTTTGAAGCCTTAGAGCATCAGGACAGGCTGCAAACTCTTTACACTGGTGGAACAGTCTTCCACATCTACTTAGGTGAGAGAGTTTATTCGTGGAAGGCTGCGGCTGAACTCGTTAAGAAGGTGGCTTGGAATTCGCATTTGCCATACTTCACGTTAACGCCTACGTTTAGTATTTGCTCAACTCATGGCTACGTAAGCGGTGAACACAAGCAATGTCCAACGTGTGGAACAAAATGTGAAGTTTACTCGAGGGTTGTTGGTTATCTTAGGCCAGTTGACCAGTGGAACGACGGTAAACAGGCTGAATTTGCTATACGTAGAAGCTTTGACAAGTCTGTTGTTTTGACAACCGTGCACGCATGAGTGAAGCCTATATGAAGTTCAGCGGCATCCAAAAGACAAGTCTAATAGATTTTCCAGACAGAATAGCAACTGTGCTTTTTACGCCCAGCTGCAATCTACGCTGTCCATTCTGCCACAACTGGAGAATAGTGCTAGACCCTAAGCCCCCTTTCATCAACGAAGAAACAGTGATCCGGATTCTTGAAAAACGCAAAAAATACGTGAACGCTGTAGTCATAACTGGTGGAGAACCAACGATACACAAGGAAATCCCAAAATTTCTGAAAAAGCTTAAGGAAAAAGGTTTTGCGGTTAAGCTGGACACCAACGGGTTTTTCCCACAAGTCCTAGAAGAATGCCTGCTACATGTGGACTATGTCGCGTTGGACGTCAAAACCTCCCTAGAAAAGTACCCGCTTCTAGGAGCAAAAGACACGGCTGATTTCTTGCATGCTGTTGAGATTTTGAAGAATGGAAAAGTTGATTATGAGTTTAGAGCAACGG
>JACUTN010000069.1 GCA_014859805.1 Candidatus Bathyarchaeota archaeon | reverse complement strand
AAAGAGCTTCAGCAAGTGGCAAGCATAAAACATGTTGCTAGGGCACCCAGAGGGAAGGAAGTTGAGGACTTAAACTGCAGAGAAATATTTGAAGCCTTGAAAAACAAGACTCCCATTGAAGAGCCATTCAAGCCTAAAAAGGAAAAGCGAAAGATAGAGGTTTCGAAAGAATTTGTCCAAAAAACAAAAGAATTAGAGGGCACTTTAGAGGCTGTTCTCTTAAACGAGAAGATGGAGCAAATAGAACGGTTACCAGTAAGTCAACTAGCAGAGAAACTTCAACAAATAAAGGACGTGAACACAGTTATCTTTGATGGAATTATAACACAAAGAATAGTCGATGTGGCGAATGAGAAAAACATAAAAAATATCATTGCTTCGCGCATATCAGAAGCTGTTAAAACACCGTTAAACGTTCAACTGATGACGTTCTCAGAGATTAAAGGAACCACAGGATAACTACTGAAAACTTTTACAACAAAATACGACAGAAAACATTAGCTTCCAAAAAAGTCTGTCAGCCTTCTAGTTTCCTTTTCCCTCACTCCAGATTTCAACAACTCCTCCTCGGTTATGCCGAAACTTTCAAGAACTCTAGCGGCAGCTGGCACAACCTGCTTCGACACGTAATATTCAATGTCTACCTCATCATAGGAAGCAAAAACGTAAGGTTTAACCCTCTCATAAAGGCGTCCTGACCCAACCACCACTACATAGCCTACTTTGTCGCCGACTGTGAGCCTCCAGCCCTTCTCCTTCAACATTTTTGCAGCTTCAACATGAGAAGCTTTCACAGCATACTCATCAACAGGCTTAGTCAACGTTTTCCAAATAATAAGGTCACGATAGGGAACCCGTCTCTGCCAAAGATCATAAATAAATTGCTGCACAAACTTTGCAGCTTTTTTTGGAGATTGCTCCTTCAAGATAATTTCCAGAACTTTTTCCTGCACCTTTTTTGCTATAGCTGCCCAGTCTCCACGCACAACCTCTAAGCCAACAATGTCCAGCCGACCATCAGGTAAAAGTCCAGCGTAACGTTTTTTGGCTTCTGTAAAAAATATCCGCACATAAATTTTGTCTGGTCTTATCTCTAACCCCAGTTTCTCCTCGATTTTCTTTGACAATTTTTCAATTTTTTCCGAGTCATGTTTTATGAATAG
The DNA here is from genome assembly GCA_014859805.1 of Candidatus Bathyarchaeota archaeon. Taxonomy (GTDB): domain Archaea; phylum Thermoproteota; class Bathyarchaeia; order Bathyarchaeales; family Bathycorpusculaceae; genus SOJA01. Next base: position 3,812 of record JACUTN010000069.1, on the reverse strand, counting down.
GCTGTCTGTGTCGCTGTAAACGACTTTCAATCCAGCTTTTTCAGCAATTTTTATCGCAGTAAGAATTGCGTGCCGTCCCCAAGCTGTTGCCGCTTCGGCTACTGGTTTTATGTACCATCTTGCACCTATCCATCCAGCATATCCATAAGATGCGTTAGTGATTACTTTCACAGCTTTCTGACGTGCGTCTAGAACCCGGTATTCAGCACTTTCTGGAGGAACTCCCTTCATTTTTGACCGTATTTCATTCCGCACATTGATAAGATAGGACAAAACTTCTCTGTAGAATCCTGAGGGTTCTTTTCTGAATCTATGCTTGACTTCAGGGGCTTCATGAACTCCGCAGGGAGGAATAGGCTCTTTTGGCGACACATAAGTATCTGGAGATAAGTTGTATGTCATCATTATGTTCGGATACATTGACTTGAAGTCCAGCACAGCGATGTTTTCATGCAGTCCAGGTTCAGGCCTAAGTACTATTGCACCAGCGTATCGTCTGTAAGGTTTCTTAACCCTTTTAGGAACAAGTTCACCGATTTTTTGGGCGTGTTTCATGAGAAACCATTCAACTCTGAAGCCTACGGCTGCTGTTCCAACATGATCCAGTGGCAGGCTGACAAGGTTTGATAGTTGCAGAGCAAAGTCTAAGATCTTGTCAGTTATTCGCATGATGCAGCGCGTGTTGTCCATGGAAAACCTTTTCAGATTTTCACGTTTCTCCTTGTCTTCCCAATGCTCTGCAAAGTCAACATCATCAATTAAGACGCGATTTTCAATTTTCATGACGCCTAAATAGTCTGCCAGATTCTCCAAAGTCCTAACCTTAACTTCTGGGAATTCATCCGAAAAATCGAACAGATCTATGTTAGCTCTGCCAGTCATTGAAACGTGCCCATAAACGCTTCTATGTGGTTCCGTTCCCGCTCTATCAACAGACAGTTTCAATCCAAGTTTTTTACATCTCTCATTAAGATACGCCCAGTCTTGTCTGTTCACACCATAACCGACAATAAGGTCTGGGTCAAACTCTTGAACATAATCTATGAAAGCTTGCAGGACTGGTTTGTCGTTTTGGTTTTTTGCTGAAAACTGTTTCTCTTCGCCCTTGTTTGTCGCTACAGAAATTATAACTACAGGGTTTCTGTCAGGTTTTGGAGAGCCCTCTTTGCTGTAGCATATTGTTGAGAAGCCTAAAATCCTCAATTCCGGGGCTTCACTCTTTTCAATGAACTTCGGGATGGATTTAACTGTGTAAACCTTTTCAACTTGAACACCCAAAGTGTTTGCTTCTTCAGTCACTTCTATTTCGTGCCATCCGCACGGGACAACGTTGTTGTCGATTAAGTAGCGCATGGAATACCGAACATCATCTTCGAGACAGTCCTTTACGCCTTCGAAATTTCGAAAAGCCTTCGAGTATTTCGATATAGACTCTGGGTCTTTGCAATAAACCTTCACGGCTTTCACTGGTTTCCCAAAAAATTTGCGTTCAACAACCTCAAGCTTTGTGACAGACGGATATTGGGTTCTTTCAGCTTCAATTTCTTCAACAACTTTTGTCGCATCTGCCTCATCTTCAACTACACCATAAAAGTATGCAAGAAAGTTTCTGTCAATAACCAGCACTCTATTTCCAAAATCATCAAGACCCCATAGCCAAATTTCAGGCGTATGCTCCTTAACTTCGTAATTTACATCTAGAAGCCAAAACTTGATTTTCATAGCCTGCCCCTTTTAAACAATGAAGGATAAGCATTCTTTTAACACTTTTTAATAGGTAGAGTTTGATATTGAATGGTTAAGCATTAGAAAAGGGGTTCAGGTTTTGAGAATTATAGAAATGAATTTGAAGAAAGGTTTTGTGAAGGTTATTCCAGAAACTTTTGATGATTTATGGCATCTATATAATATTATTTACAAAGACGATGAGGTTTACGCACGCACAACAAGAGAAATAAAACCAGACGAAAAATATGCAAGACCCAGACGCGGCAAACGGATTCCAGTCTTCCTAGGTGTTAAAGTGGAAAAGATTGCTTGGGACAAGCTTTTAGGCAGACTTAGGGTTCACGGAACCATTTGCAAAGCTCCGGAAACAGTTCCACTAGGTGCCCATCACACCGTTAACATAGCTTTAAACAAGCCGCTTACCATTGTGAAGAAAAAATGGTCCAGACATCATGTTGAAAGACTGAAGAGAGCAAGCAAAACATCGGAAAAGCCCGTAACCATAATTGCCATCGACGACGAAGGTTATGCAATTGCCACAACAAAACAGTACGGCGTTGAAGTAAAAGTAGAAGAGAGAATAAAGCTTCCAGGCAAGCTAGAAGCTGAAAAAAGAAGCGCGGCGGCAAAAGAGTACTTCCAAAAGGCTTCAAACAGTTTATGTCAAGTCTGGACGGCAACACATAGTCCAATAGCAATCATAGGCGTAGGATTTGTAAAAAAGGATTTTGCAAAATTCTTACAAAATGAAGCAACAGAAATTGCCAAGTCAGTTGTGGATGTAAAAAGCGTTAACAACAGCGGTGTCGGGGGAATATACGAAGCTCTTCGTTCGGGTATACTCTTGAAAACCATGAAGCATATGCGAATTGCTGAGGAAACAGAAGTAATAGAAGAGGTTTTAAAGAGGCTTGGAAAAAACGAGTCTAACATAGCTTATGGGTTTGACGATGTGAAAAGGGTTGCCCAGCTGGGGGCTATTGACACTATGGTTTTAGCGGATGCCACGCTGCGTAAAGCCTCAGACGAGGAGAGGCTGGTTGTTGAGGATTTGATGAGGGTTGTGGAGCAGAAGGGTGGAAAGATAATGGTTGTAAGCACTGAACATGAAGCTGGTTTAAAACTTTTAGCGTTAGGCGGTATAGCCGCTCTGTTACGTTTCTCAATCCATGGAGACCTCTATCGGTAACGGCTTAATTATTATGGAAAGTATCGAAACAGTTATCGTCTTAAATAGTAAAGGTAGGTATATGCTTAAAAATCCGGGCAGAACAGAAATGACTGAAACAAAACCTTCAATGCGCATTCAAAACATAGTTGCATCAGCATCCCTTGACCAAACCATAAACTTAGACTTGATAGTTGAAAAGTTTCCACACGTGGAATATCGTCCCAAAGTGTTTCCGGGACTTGTCTTTCGACTGAAAAAGCCGAAAACAGCCACTTTAATATTTGAAACTGGCAAAATGGTTTGCACAGGGGCAAAGTCAGAGAAATCAGCAAGAAAGGCAGTAAACAAAGTGGCGAGGGAACTGAAAAAGCATGGGATAATATCTGTCGCAAGCAAGCCTGTGGTCCACATTCAAAATATTGTTGCGTCTGGAGAATTAGGTGGAGAAATAGACTTGGAAAGCGTTGTTTACAAGCTTAGAAGAGTAATGTACGAGCCTGAGCAGTTTCCAGGCGCAGTCTACAGAATGAACGACCCAAAAGTAGTGTTTCTCATATTCTCGGCTGGAAAACTAGTATGTGTAGGTGCAAAAAAAGAGCAAGACGTCTATGATGCAGTGGATAAGCTTAAGAAAATACTTGAGGAAAAAGAAGTTATTTTTTATCCACAAAAGAACTGATGAAAGACTTTAAGATAAACTTTTTAATCGCCTGCGAACCGCTGGATTCTGATCAGCAAACCTTTTCAAAGCCATCTCAAAAGTTTCATCTGCAGACAATTCTTTTTCTATGAAAACTCCTGTTCTCCCAACCTCATCCCTTCTTAAAAGAGCATGGACACGGTCCAAAACTGTTTCAACAGATATTCCAAGCAGTTTGGCAACATGTTCCTCACATCCAACAACAGTGCTTTC
>JACUTN010000068.1 GCA_014859805.1 Candidatus Bathyarchaeota archaeon | reverse complement strand
ACACTTGACATGTTTGAAACAGTGAAAATCGCCACTTTGCTTCAGAAGCTCGTTTATTTGGATCCCAAGATTTTGCCGGTGTATGAAGTTTTGAGGATGGCGACATTAAACGGGGCTAAAGCCTTGAGACTTGGGAAAAACATTGGTTCACTTGAAGTAGGTAAAAAAGCTGACGTAATCTTGGTTGACCTTTCAAAGCCTCATTTAAAACCCCTACATAACATTTGCGCAAACATCGTTTATTCTGCTCATGGAAGTGATGTTGACACGGTTATTGTTGACGGAAAGATTGTAATGGAGAATCGGCACGTGAAAACTTTAGATGAGCAAGCTGTTATGGAAAGGGCTGAAAAAACAGCGTTGGATCTGTTGGCACGATAAATCCTCTGGTTTTTCAAGTCTTTCTACGGTTAAATTTATGAATACGAAACGCTATCTTTTTCCTTCCCCAACAAGTTTGGTTTGAAGGTTAAATCTATGAATGGAGTGAAGGCTATCTTTGAACCGCAAAGGGTTCTTCTAATAGGTTCAAGTAAGATCCGAGAAAGAGTTGGAATGGCTTCTCCAGAGCTTTTCAAAAGCGTCATTTATAATATGAGAAAGTTCTTTCGTGAAAAAACTTGCGTTTTAGATGCGGATGGAAAATATGGTTATAACATGCTAAGTAAGTTGCCAGAAACTCCTGAACTCGGGGTTATAATGCTTCCGCCAAAACAATCGGTTGAACACGCTGAAAAATGTGCGAAAATGGGCGTGAAAGCTCTTGTGATGATTACTGGTGGGTTCAAAGATGAACAGCGTCAGCAGCTGCTCAAGATTAAAGAAGAGTATGATGTTAGAATTTTAGGACCAAACACGATTATGGGCGTCATAAACACTGCCAACGGCTTAAACACAACCTTTGAAAGAAACGTTATGCCCAGAAAGGGAAGTATTGCCGTCATATCCCAGAGTGGCGGAGTCGGCGCTTGTCTGCTTGACTGGGCATGCTTTTATAATGTTGGCATAAGCAAATTCGCTTTCGTAGGAGATAAAATAGATGTTGATGACGTTGATTTGCTACGGTATTATGGAAACGACAGAAAAACAAAGGTAATTTGCCTATACATGGAAGGAGTAAAAGAAGGAAGGAAATTCATAGAAGAAGCGAGAAAAATAGTGAAGAAAAAGCCTATTTTAGCTTTAAAAGGTGGAATAACACAGCAATCAGCGAAAAGAGCGAAATCACATACGGCTTCAATTGCGGGATCGGACGAAATCTTTGATGCAGCCTTCAAAAAAGCTGGGATAATACGGGTTGAAGACATTGAAGAATTGATGAACACAGCCATAGCATTTTCGAAACAGCCTCCAATGCGCGGAGATAACGTGGCAATTGTAAGCAATGTGGGTGGACCAGCAATACTGGCTGCAGATGCTGTTGCAAAAAACAATCTAAAACTTGCAAATTTGTCTGAAAAGACCAAAAAGAAAATTGAAAAGCTCTATCCGGGTGTCGATGCGACAAATCCTATAGATATGATAGCTGATGCTAGAGCTGAAAGATACTCCAAAGTTTTGGAGTTAGTGCTCGCTGACAAAAACGTGGACGGCGTCCTAGTGATAAACATGCTTAAATCATGCTTCTTTGAACCGAAAGATGCCAAAGTAATTAAAAATGTGGCAGCAAAATATCCCAATAAACCAGTTGTTGACGTGCCAGCAGGCGGGGAGGACTTCGCACTCGTGTACAATGTCTTAGGGAAGACTAGCGTACCTCTGTATAATTTGCCTGAAAAGGCAGTCAGGGCATTGAAGTTTTTGAGAATTTATGGCGAAATTCTTGAAAAGCATTAACTATATCTTGAAGAGTTACAGATTTTGTCTGTGATTATGTCGCTTGAGGTGGAAGTTTGTCTAGGCAATTGAAGCATCCAGATGGAAAACTGAAAAGGCAAATTATCAGTTTTTGCAGGCGTATTGCTGGTTCGTGCCAAATTACGACAGCATGCATAGTCGGTGATTATGTCTTGGGACTGACTGATGCAAAAACAGTTCTTGAAGTATTGCTTGTAATTCGCGGTTTTCAGCCTAGGTTGATGAGTTATGTTAAAATTTTGGATGATAGAAGTGTTATTGTTTTTGCTGTTGACGAATGGGTTTTTGAGAGGGATGTGGATAGAGGATTTTTAGGCGAGGCATTGGCTGAAAAAATGATTTTTCCATACGTCGCCCTAAAAAACGAGAACTACTTGCATCTTCAAGAGGTTAAATTGAAAAAGCGTTTAATTCTTGAACTCTTCGAAAATCTCGTTTTGGATTTTCCGGAATTATCCTACAATTTTCACATAGAACCAGAGTATTTTATGTATGAGACTATGTTGAGCAGAGCCAGGCTTTTTCCGCCGATGATTTACACCGTGTTAAACTTCATGCAAAACAGTGCTAAAAAAGAGAATGTCAAATTGGTTATGCGTGGGTATTTGGAGGCGTTAAGGGAATTAGAGGAAGAAGATGTAATTACTTTTTCAGATGGATACGTAAAAATTTCTAAAAAATTTGTGGAGAAAGTTGAAAGCAAGAAAATTCGTTTTATCAGTATTTTCAAGACCACCCAAAGGGCATTATTCAATTCTTTGCTTGGCACTTTTTCAAAGACTTTGCGCTTTGTCTCGCAAAATAGAGGAATGCATAACTTTCAGTGGGATGTTAGAGAAAACTCGAAACCTATTCATCAACTTGAGGATCCCTTGAGATATTTGCATATTCCTACAGCTCACGGGCTTGTTCCTTTGTCGGCTAAAATGGACATAGAAGCTTTTGCAAGGAAAGTGCTTTCAAGGGGCGAGGAAGCTGAAATCGTGATTGAGAAGATCGGTGGTATTTTGAACGATGTCTATTTAGTTAGTGCTTTTGGAAATAACGACAAAAAGGAAGTTGTCGTTAAAAGGTTCAAGGACTGGTCAAGTTTCAAATGGTTCCCCCTCAATCTATGGACTCTGGGGACAAGAACTTTTGCTGTTTTGGGACGCTTGAGGCTTGAAAGGGAATGTGCCATAAATCAGCAGTTATACAGTATGGGTTTTGATGTTCCTAAAATTCTGTATGTAAATCATGGTGAACGCTTAATTTTCATGGAATACGTTGAAGGAGAAAAACTCGATAAATTAGTGAAAAGGATTGTGAAATCACAGACGGATGAAAGTTTAAAAAATGAATTGGGCGTTATAAGCAGGGTTGGCGAAAAATTCGCAAAAGTGCATGCTCTGGGCATAGCTTTAGGTGATACAAAACCTGAGAATATTATGGTTAGAGAAAAAAATGGTGAAATCTGTCTTCTCGATTTGGAGCAGGCATCTAGGAACGGTGACAAGGTTTGGGATATTGCCGAGTTTCTGTATTTCACGGGGCATTACCTTCCGCCTCTTGTTGGAACGCGTCTAGCAGAGCTTATTACAAAAGCATTTGTTGAAGGTTATTTGGAGGCTGGAGGGGATGTTAAGCTTGTTAGAAAGGTTGGGAATCCGAAATACACGAAGGTTTTTAGTATATTCACTTTTCCGAGTGTAATTTTCGCTATTTCAAACATTTGTAGAAAGACGGGCAAACTGAAGGAATGAGTGCGATCAACACTATCTTTTGCCTTTTCTATGTCTTGTAGGAAGTTCAACTTTCTTTTTCTGTTTCTTCTCCATCTTCTTAGCTTTTTTTAATTGTTTATGTTTTTCCCGACCTGCAGCTTTCTCTTTCTTGCTTCTTCTAGCCACCTTTTGACCTCCATTGTATGGCATAACCACATGGTACTTACTAAAAAATATTACTATCTTCAAATAATTGTTAGCATGCGCTCTGTGTTCAAAAAGCCTATTTAGGATAGATGACACAAAATGCTTGTTTGCTATAGGTGTAAGAATTGGTGAAGGTAAACACTTCGTTGACGTTTTATGGTGGAGTAGATGAGATTGGCGGAAACAAAATCTTACTCCAAGACAAGGGTACAAAAATCTTTTTGGATTTTGGCATGTCCTTTGCTTTGAAAAAGCAATATTATTCGTTGCCTTTCCTTTCACCTAGAAGAGAAAAAAATCTGCAAGAGCTTGGAATCCTGCCGAAACTTGAAGGTTTTTACAGGTTTGATGATAGGGCTGCAGAAGTTGATGCTGTTTTCCTTTCGCACGCTCATATGGATCACTCAGCTTACATATCTTTCATAAACCGTGAAATTCCAGTGTACTGCGGAGAGACAACGAAGATTATTTTGCAGGCGCTGGGTGAAATGCGTGCTACCGCGTTGGAGTTTGATGTTGAAGACGTATTGTTTAGGTCCTTTAGAACAGGAGACTCGATTACTGTGGATGATTTAGAGATTGAACCAGTTCATGTTGATCATTCTGTTCCAGGAGCCTATGGCTTCATAGTTCATACTTCTAGTGGCGCTGTTGTTTATACTGGTGATTTTAGGGCTCATGGAACGAAGCCTGAGATGACGTCTGATTTTGTTGGAAAGGCAAAGGAAGCGGAGCCGGTGGCGGTTGTCACCGAAGCTACGAATATGACTGGTGCTTCAATTATTCTGAAGCTGAAGTTAAGAATAAGTTGAATGGAATTGTTGGGCAGACGGGTGGTTTGGTGCTTGCTGATTTTGCTTATACTGATATTGATAGGTTGAATTCTTTTTATCGAACAGCCAGGAAGAATGGGTGATGTCTTGCTGTTTCACTTAGGCAGGCTTACATGTTGAAAGCGTTGCGCAAGGATAAGCACTTAAGGGTTCCAAGCTTGGGTGATGAGAGTATATTGATATTTCGAAAGTCGAAGAAAAGATATCGCAAATGGGAAAAACAAATTATAGAGGGGTATTCGGACAAAATTGTTGATGTGTTCGAAGTTTCGAAGCGACAACGGGAAATAGTTTTAGCTATGTCTTTTTACGATTTGGAGGAGCTTGTGGAAATCAATCCGAAAGCGGGCAGCTGCTATGTTTTGTCTGCTTCTGAGCCGTTTAATGAGGAGATGGAGATTGACTTTGAGAGGTTGGTTAA
>JACUTN010000067.1 GCA_014859805.1 Candidatus Bathyarchaeota archaeon | reverse complement strand
GGCTGCTCGACGTCTTTTTTCTTTCCAGCTTTCCTTTTTCTTCTTTTTCGTCATCCCAGCGCCTTCAACTCATTTAAAAGCGACGCTTTTTAAAAATGTTACTTGACTTTTCTTCTACTCGGCAGTCTCCTCATGTAATATTTGTTTCCTTCATATTCAATCTCTATAAGTTTATCTTCCTTCAAGAGTTTTTCGATGACACGCCAATCAGTATTCGCCTTCTTTAAAAACTCTTTAACCGCTTCTTTGCGCATTGGATGAACAGCCGTTATGCTTAGCAAGTCTTCTTCAACCCTTCCCGTAAAAGCGAAAGCGTTGCCCTCGTAACCTATCAAATATTCAACTCTGTCTACGCCGAGTCTTTCAGAAAATACTTGAAAAGCTGTGTTTAAGGTTTCTTCATTGGCAGGTTTAACCCACTCTTCTGCTGGCGGTCTTGTTGGAATAGCAATGTAAGCCTTATCCAGTCTTTTCAGATGTTTCAGAAAATCCGCTACATTCTTAAATTCATCTCCATAGTTTATGCCGTCGACGAACATTGTCTCGCTGATAATTGTTCCTTTAAACTCATTTGCAAACTCTCTTATGCCTTCTAAAACGGCATTTAACTTCAAGTCTTTATGAGGTCTGTTTATTCTCTTCCACAAATCTTCACTTACTGCATCCACTTTCAAAGAGACTAAGTTTGCCTCCAGCAAGTCTTCTTTTACATCCTTTTGCCAAATCAGCGAAGCGTTGGTTATAACAGCTATTGGAATCTCGATCTGCCTTAAAAGGGATATTGCCTTGCCCAAGTTGATTTCCAAAGTTGGTTCTCCGTCTGGAACAAAAGTTAGATAATCAATGCGCTCATTTCTTGAGACTGCTTCATCAACTTTCCTTCTAACCTCTTTGAAGATGTCTTCTGGCTTGTAGAACGCTTGCCTTTCCGTTGTCATGTTAGTGGTTCTTCCTAGCTGGCAGTAAAGGCATGAATATGAACAAGTTTTTGCTGGAATGTTGTTTATTCCCAAGCTTTTTCCTAGGCGTCTTGATGGAACAGGACCGAAAGCCAGTCTCTGCACACCTTCCAGATCAGCCACTTCCATATCTCATACATGAAAGAAGTTTCTTCCACATCTTCTCTATTTCCTTAGCAACATCGCTTTCAGGAGCATATTCCACTATGGGTTTTCCGTTAACCATGGCTTCCGTAACCATGGGGTTAAAAGGAATTTTCCCAACAACCTCTATGTCGTTTTCCCTACAAAAACTCACAATTTTCTCAGTGTTTTCCTCGTTTATGTCATACACGTTTACACAAACAAACGGTGTCACATTGAAATGCCTAAGCAACTGTAATGCCCTCTCAAGATCGTGAATCCCAGACAGCGTCGGTTCCGTAACCACCAAGCCAGCATCTATTCCTGTGACCGAAGCTATAACGGGGCAGCCTATTCCCGGCGGACCGTCAATTATTACAAAGTCGCTGTGCTCCTTTTCGGCTAGTATTTTTGCGTTCTGCCTCACCAAAGTGGCAAGTTTTCCTGAATTCGCTTCACCGGGGCTAAGCATAGCGTGAGCCATAAAACCGTATTTCGTCTTGGAGATGTATGCATGTCCAGAAATTCGCTCAGCCAAGGTTACCGCGTTAACGGGGCAGACGATTGTGCAAACGCCGCAGCCTTCGCAGGAAATAGGGTCAACTTTAATATCTTCTGTAATGGCATCGAATCTGCATTTTTCACGGCATAAACCACATTTTGTACATTTTTCTTCATCAATGACCGCTAGCTTTGAACCCTTAAACTCCTGTGTTCTAACTACTTTGGGATGTAAAAGCATGTGCAGGTCCGGTGCGTCCACATCACAGTCAGCTACAACAACGTTTTTTGCCAATACTGCAAGTGAAGCAGTTATTGTTGTTTTACCCGTGCCGCCTTTACCGCTCAAAACTGTTAATTGCTTCATTTACCAGCAAGCTTCCTTACTTGGTTGAAAAGCGTCTGAAACTTTTCTTTCCATTCCGGCATTTCCAAACTGAAGGGAATCCCTCTCGAGTAAAGCTCTGCTATTTTTCTTTGGTATGGAATCTCAAGCAATATGGGAATGTTCTTTTCTTTGCAATACTCATAGACTTTTTTGTCGCCTATGCCTGCACGGTTAACAACGACACCAAAAGGAATTCCCATATGCTTCAAAACTTGAACTGTTATCTTCAAGTCGTGCAAACCAAAAGGAGTAGGCTCTGTCACAAGAACGCAAAAATCGCTTTCCTTAACAGTCTCTATAACTGGACAAGAGGTTCCTGGTGGAGAATCAAGAATCACAGGTCTATCATTTTTGATCTGTCTTTTCACTTCCTTTATCACCGGGACAGCCATAGGCTCACCTACTTCAAGCTCACCATAGACAAGTTCCAAATCTCCGGCTGAACCCAACCTTAAAGTTCCAATCTTACGCTGTTCTTCACTGATAGCTTTTCTAGGACAAATAATAGCACAGCCGCCACAGCTATAACAAAGCTCTGGAAAAACCAAAACTTTCTCCGGACTAACAAAAATAGCGTTGTTTGAGCAAAACTCAGCGCATTTTCCACAATGGTCGCATAATTCCTCGTTAATGACTGGAACTGGAAGGTAAACTGGTTCCGTTCGACTTATTTCCGGATGTAAAAGCAGATAAGCATTAGGTTCCTCCACATCGCAGTCTAAAAACTGAACATTCCCTATAGAAAGCGCCATGTTTACAGCTACGGATGTTTTTCCAGTGCCACCTTTTCCACTAGCCACTGCCACTATCATTTAGCTCACGTTCATACGCATATAGCAAGCCGAAGAAAGCATGTTGGGAGCTTTTTCAGCACCACTTTCTTTATCTGTGCTTGGCGTGTTGGCAGCCTTCCGTTAACTCGACTAACTCGCCCCTGTTATACGCTTCAATAACATCTTTAACAAAGTCTTTGTTTGTTTGCAGAACAGCTACATTTGCGCTTTGAAAAATATTCAGTGCTCTGCGGCCCATGCCATAAGTTACAACAGCATCAGATTTTAAGCGCATGATAATTTCTGGTGGTTGCCCCATGCCGCCTAAGTGTCCACTTTTGTTGGGCACCGTTTGAAGGTTTAAAACTTTTCCGTTTTCATCTAATTCCACAACCGCAAAGTATGGTGCTCTTCCAAAATGTTGCGATAGTCTTGCATTCAAACCGTTTGCGTCTTCAACTGGTATCGCAAGTCTAATACTCATTCCAACCACCTTTTAAGGCTGTCTTCTTCGTCCACGTCCCATGCCCGTACCCATACCTCTACCTCTTCCGAAGTGTCCACCGACTGTTGGGGCACGTGTTTCCGTGAGTTCTCCTCTCTTGTATTTTTCGATAACTTCTCTGACTGTTCCGTAAGCGCCAACGACTATTTTTATTCCAGCGGAAGCTAGGGCTTGGAAGGCGTTTGGTCCAACATTTCCAGTAATTACTACGTTCACCCCTTTGCTTGCTATTGTTTGGGCTGCTTGAATTCCAGCTCCGCTCATGGCGCCTCCTGCCGTGTTAGAAACTGCCTCAAAACTCATGTTCTCAGAGTCCACGATCATAAAGTGGGCTGTTCTACCAAATCTCGGATCAACCGGAGCGTCTAACGTGTTTCCAGCTGCTGTTACACATATTTTCACTCATTTTCCCTCCATTTCCGCATTACTTTTTTTCTCTGCTTCTAGGAAAGCTTCAACCTTTTTAACTATTTCCATAAAGGCTTTCGATGCAGGCGAATCTTTGTGCTCGATTATGAAGGGCACTCCGTTATCAGAGTCCTCGCAGATCTGGGGATCTATTGGAATTTTTCCTAGGAAGGGAGTCATCAGATCTTTCGCTATTTTTTCTCCTCCTCCAGTCTTGAAAATGTTGATCTCCGCCCCGCATTTTGGGCATACGAAGCCGCTCATGTTCTCGATGATGCCGATGACTGGGATGTTCAGTTTCCTAGAGAACGTTACAGCCTTCTTAACCACGATCTGTGAAACTTCAGATGGGATGGTGACTATTACCACGCCGTCCATCTCAGGGATGAGTTGCATAATGCTCAGGGGCTCGTCACCTGTCCCCGGAGGAAGGTCGATGAAGAGAAAATCGAGATCTCCCCAGACAATGTCCGACAAGAACTGGCTGATCGCCCTCATCTTTAATGGTCCACGCCAGATAACTGGTGTTTCTTCGCTTGGAAGCAGGAAGTCCATGGACACCACTTTGATTCCCATGGGGCCTGTCGCAGGAAACAAGCCTGGAGGACCCGCTTGAAGACTCTGTCCATGTAAGCCAATGATCTTCGGCACGCAGGGTCCAGTTATGTCCGCGTCGAGAATACCAATGTCATTAGCATGGCCGTGCAAAGCAAAGGCCATCGCTAGGTTCACGGTCACTGTGCTCTTACCAACTCCACCCTTGCCGCTTATCACAGCTATCTTATGCTTGATCTTGCTCGTTCTGGCTTTGAGTCTCCGTTGCTGCTCTTCATGGGCCCGTTTCCGTTCCTCCACATCTGTCTGCTTAGTACCTTGCTTGGTCATACCTATGTCGCTCCATACGGTGCGTGTATATGGGCACTTCATATTTTGGTGCTGTATTAATCTTATGTCGTTAAAGAATCTAATTTTCCATTTACAGATTTTTTTGGAAGCGTAAAGGGAGCTATAAACAACAAAAAAAGGAGTGCGTGAGAGACATCTACACACTCACGATATATCTGAAGCAGGTAGTACATCGTTGGATCAGGGGAATCAAGATGATGGCATCATAGCCGTTCCACACTTAGGACATTTAGTAGAAAGGCACGGAGTTCCTCTTACATGGGGTGCCTTGTATCCGCATTTTGGACAAACGCATTGAGATGGTCCACCAACTCCTTGACGCCGTCCTCCTCTGCCTCTACCGAAGCCTCTTCCGCTCACATTAATCACCTCGTGTGCTTGACAAAAGATATTGTTACATTTGATCATTTAAATGTAAGGTCCATACCGAGGAGGGCAAAAAAACTTTGATTACAGCGCGCG
>JACUTN010000066.1 GCA_014859805.1 Candidatus Bathyarchaeota archaeon | reverse complement strand
TAAACCAGTTCACAAAACTCTCTTGCTACGTCGTCTTGCTCCAATATCCGCTCGATCATCTCTGAAACATCATCAAAAGACAGACGTTTCAACGGAACGGATTGAAGCAAACGTTCCCTGTTCAATTCGGTTAAAACAGGAGACAAAGGATGTTTCTCATCAACATAAGTATCGCGATAGGCGCCCAAAATAAGGAGAGATTCCTTGTAAACTCCGCGAGCCAAATAATGCAACAGCAAAAGCGAAGACTGATCAGTCCACTGCAAATCATCAAGAATAACCAGCAATGGAGCTTCTTTAGAAATGTTAGTGATAAACTGTGAAACTGCTTCAAAGAGTCTGTCTCGGCTGTGCTCAGGACTTAGGGGAAAAGACTGAGGAAAAGTTCTAAGCTTTTGCTTTAGTTCAGGAACCAGCTTGGAAACTTCGATTGGATAAGAGCCAATTACTCTGAATAATTGCTCGGGGGTGCAGACTTCCAAATAATCTTTAATCACCTCTTCCCAGAGAACATAGGGAGGAACGCCATCCATTCTGAACAGTGCGGGACATCTACCGGATAAGACTTGCATGCCTTGGGAACGTGCGTACGCTCCTAATTCTCTAGCCAACCTTGTCTTTCCGATTCCAGCTTCTCCATGTAGAAAAACAACGCCGCCTTCGCCACGAACTGCTCTATCAGCAGCCTCTCTAAGAAAACCTATTTCTTCAACTCTGTCAATTAGTTGAATCTCTCTTGCAGCGGTGGGACGAGGACTTGGAACAACAACCCTTCGTTTACGAGCCGACAAAGAACCTTCTCCATACTAACCTCTGGTCACAGTCTCTACTTAGCTCTGCAATCTTAAAAGAATATCTCAACCAGAATATTGAATAAACCAAGTTTTACTTATTTACTTATTGTTACTTCATAAAATTTATTAAGTATCACTATAAACGAAAGTGAGTAATGGTGTTAAACATTGGGAAGCACTTCTGAGCGCGAATATAGAGAAAAACTGAACAAGATAAATGAAAACCTAAACAAACGTGCAAGAAACATACGAAAAGACTTCGCAAAAATTGAAAAAATGAAAGTTGAAGCCTTGAAGAAATCCGAAGATGCAAGACGTTCTGCAGAACGTGATCTGGACAAGATGGAAGGAAAAATAACGAAATCGAAAGATTTAGTTCCAGAATCCAAGAAGAGACTTCGCTCAGAAATTCTGGTTTTGAGAAATGAAATCAAACAAGAATATGTCGAACTGAAAACGCAAATCTCTCAAACTCTGATACCAGCATAGGCAGAACACTTGGATTATGAGAAAAACTTCTTGCACAAGCAGTTAAATCATTAACATAGAAGGAAATGTCTGGCCTATCTTATTTTCGTTTTGTTACTTCGACGAGGCTTACATAAAGCAACAGCAAATTAGTCAAATTTTGTAATATTTCGCGTCTGGAAATAAGTATCTTAAACCGTAATATACTAGATATTGCTGGTGACTAAATTGCAAACAAATCAAATACTACAACTTTTAAGAACTCGAGAAACAAAATTACGAACAGAAATAAATAAAACACAAGAAAAGACATCTAAAAACGCCCTAACCGCTTTGAAACTCTTGTCCATGCAATCAGGCTGCAAACTTTTAACAAACACACGCAACACATTATGGACAATGCACCTGTTGAAAACATCCATATCTGTAACCAGAACACCATTAACAACAATCAAGTCCCTGTCAAAAGCGACGGCAAATCAGAGTTTCACAACAACCTAAGCCTAATCCAAACACTTATTATTATTCCTCAGTTCTTTCGTTAAAGACAAAGCATGACGATTCAAACTCGAAGCTTTACGGACAAAGACCTGTCAAGCTTGGTTGAACTGCTCAATGAGACACGTAAAGGATCATACGAGTTTATTCCCATCAATGAACAGAAACTTCGCTCTCAAATTAAGGAAAGGGCTCTTAAAATTCTAGTGGCTGAGGAAGAAGGCGAAATCATAGGCTCTGTCGCATACAACAATGGACATTGGGGCGAAGAAATCGAGTGGCTTTGCGTTCGTGAAAACCCAAATCGAAAACATCTAGAGAACCTACTGGCTAAGGAGATCGAAACACACGTTAAGGGCGAAAAGATCTTCACAGTTGTAGATGCTGAAAGCCCAAAAATCAACGAGTGGGCTGAGAGGGGTTACAAGCCCGAAGGCGGACTATGCCACATGATAGCCAGACTTGACGGCTTAAAGCCTCTTCCAAAAGTTCCAGAAGGCACGATTATTAGCAGTTTGAAAACAGAAGAGAAAAAAGATTTTGTCGAAGCCGTGAACGCCGGATTTAACCATGAAAGACTAAAACAAGGTGTTGTTCAAAGATGGAAATCTGAATGTCCTCCTTTCAGCGAAGAATGGATTCACATAGCCAAGCTTGACAACAAAATTGTTTCAGTTGTTGTTTCCAGACCAGACGCGAAACATAACAAATTCTTCGGTGGCAAGCGAGGTTATCTCGGTCCAGCAGCCACACTCCCCAAATATCGCGGCAAAAACCTTGCATCTGCCCTTACACGTCGGGCGATGAACGCGCTCTTTGAAAAAGGAATGAATTCTGTGGCGTTGTATACTACAGAACAGAACGTTCCATCTGTCACTCTTTTGCGAAGACTCGGCTTTAAAATTAGACATTGCTGGAAGTTTATGCACAAAAACGTATCTCAACATTGCTAGCCCGGAAAATGATGTAGAAATTGAAAAACTAAAAGTTTGAGAAGACATAGTGAAGAGAAAATTTCGGAAATAGTGATAAAAATGATGTTTAAGGCTTGCTTTTGTGGGTCAGCTTCTTTTCTACTTCCAGCTCCTTTACTCTTGTTTCAATGAATTCCGCGACTTTTTGTTGGCTGTATCTCTTTTCTTCTTGTTGCTTTGTTAGCTCTTCCCTTATTGTTCTAAGAGCTTTTTTCATGTCAAAGGGCTTTATTATGTAGGCGTCCGCGCCTCTGTTCACTGCTTCCACCGCGTTCTGCAGTGTTGGATAACCCGTGATAATTATTTTTCGCATTTTAGGCGTTGTGGCCTTCATTCTTGTCAGAAGTTCTATTCCCTCCATGTCTGGAAGGCGAACGTCAATTAGGGCTAGATTGTAGAATTTCTTTCCAGTTTTTGCTATCGCTTTTTTAGCCGTACCTACTGACTCAACAATGTATCCTTCATCCTCAAGTATGGTTGTTAATACTTTTCTTATGTTTTCATCGTCGTCAACAATGAGGATTCTAGCGGTTTCACCCATATCTTTTCACCTCCCTCTAATTTTAATTTAATCGGAATGGTTACAGTGAAAGTTGTGCCTTTTCCACGAGAGCTTTTTACGGAAATAGAACCTCCATGAGCCTCTATGACGCGTTTGCATATTGCCAAGCCTAAACCCATTCCCTTCGCTTTTGTTGTAAAAAGCGGAGTCCAAAGCTTCTCCATGGTTTTCTTTGATATGCCTACTCCAGTGTCTGAAAAGACGAATTCTAGGTTGCCATCTGATTTTCTGCTTTTTGTTGTCAGCGTTCCGCCTTTGGGCATGGCTTCAACTGCGTTTTTGAGTATGTTGACGAAGGCTCTCTTAATTTTTGCAGTGTCAACCTTTATTTTCGGTTTGCCTTCCGTTAAATCTATTACTTCAACATTTTTCGGGATCTCAACAAGAGACAACGCCTCTTTTATTATCGATTTCGGATTGCTCTCCGTTAAATCCAGCTGTATCTCTCTCGAATAATCCAGAAGGTCGTTTATTATCTTGTTCGAGTATACAATGTTTTTCCCTATAAGATCGAGCATTTCTTTTACTTTGCCGTCGATTTTTGAACTTAACCGTTTCTTCACATAGTATGCGGCTCCATTGATACTCGTTAGAGGATTACGCAGGTCATGGCCTACCATGCCAGCTAGTTCACCTATCACCGCCAATCTTTGAGCCTTAAGCAGTTGCTTTTGAGATTTCTTCAGCTCGCGAGTTCTTTCCTCCACTTTTTGCTCAAGCTGCTCTCTCGCTTCCCTCAAACTTTCAATTAGTTGAGCGTTTTCAATGACCATTGCAGCTTGATGCAAGAAAAGCTCCAAAGGAGTAAGAGATTCTCTAGTTGGCTTCCGACCATCCACAGGGTCATCCATGCTTAAGATGCCTACCACCCTTCCCGCAGGCGTGCGGAGGGGAGCATAAACCATGTCTTGAGGGTGCCAATCAACCATTTCTTCTGGCGAAAGCTTGCTAGGAACACCTGCATACGTAGTTGCCTCCTCAAGGGTTGCTTCAGGCGGAACATGGTGGACGTATTCTCGAATCCACGGATCGCTCCAAGGCAAATAATAAAACTCATTTATCTTGAATCGTTCAAATTTTGGGCCTAACCGTTCTCTCCAGACATGCCCTGATGCTTTTCTTTCAAGTAAAAGCTTGGTTTCTTCCTTTGCGAGGCCTGCTGTGACAACGGCTGTTCCTTCCAAGTTTTCGTCTCTTAGAGAAATTACAACCCTTCTCCACCCGAATTTTCTAATGGCTTTTGCGATTACCTTTAGCCTTTGATGCGTGTCTTTTTTGCGCATGATTTCCGTGGAGCTTTCCATCAGATTCGCTAGCCTGTTGGAGAGTTTTCTAAGTTGTGTATGTCTTTTTATGTCGCTTATCGCAATGGCAGCGTGGGAAGCCAATATTTCAAGAAGTTCCCTGTCCTCTTCATCAAAGGCTGCAAGCTTTTTGCTTTCTACATTTAAGACGCCCAAAACTTCTTTTTCCACTTTGATGGGTACAGCAAGCTCAGAAAGCATGTTTGGTTTACCTAAGATGTATGTCTTTTCCTTTCTGACGTCTGGGACGAAAACTGGTTTGCCTGTTCTTGCTGCCTTACCAGTTACACCTTTTTCTCCATCCAACGGCAGACTTAAAGACAGATTATTTGAGTATCCACGTTGCGATACTAGACGAAGCATTTTTCCTTCTACCATAAGAATGGAGGCATATTCAAACCCCAATGTCTTCTCCATAGCCTTCAACGTTACTCTGTAAACATCTTCTAGGCTCTCTGC